>CALQED020000011.1 GCA_943329505.2 Polynucleobacter meluiroseus
AAGTATTGAAGGTGAGGTTAAAAATAAAAAGGTTAATGGTGACTATGAGCTTGGCCTATGTAAACCAAAGTCAACATCATGAAAATAAAAGCTTGCAACAAAATGACCAGGATATGGAAGATTGCCCAAGCAGAGCCAGCGAGCACGTTGCCCACAAAACCAAGCATGTACAAATCCAAATTGAAGGTCCACATACTTCCCAAGAGGGCGATCAACAAAAAGATTAGTTCGCCCGCATACATGTTTCCAAAAAGTCGCATTCCCAAAGAAACGCCTTTAGCAATGTATTCAATGATGTTCAGAATCAGGTTGAATGGGGCCAAGTACCACTTAGCGCCAAAAGGGGCCGAGATCAGCTCGTGCATAAAGCCGCCAACACCTTTGACCTTGAAGCTGTAGAAAAAAACCAATAGCAGGACCGAGAAAGACATGCCAAGGGTGGCATTCAAATCCGTTGTCGGAACAATCTTATGGTGTGGCACGTGAATTCCAAAGCCACCAATGAAGTGATTTACGCCAACGATCCAATCTACTGGCACCAAGTCCAGGGTATTTAAAAGAATGATCCAACAAAAAACAAAAAGCGCTAAGGGGGCAATGTAGGATCTGTCGCCGTGAACGATTCCCTTAGATTGGGTCTCGACCATTTCAACCAGCATTTCAACTAAACACTGAAAGCGGCCTGGCACACCAGGAGAGGCCCTGCGCGCTGCAATCACCAATAAAAGAACTGCGACCAGACCCATGAGGGTGGTCCAAAACATGGTATCTAAGTGAATAACGCTGAAATCAATAATGGATGCCTGTGGCCCCCCAATATTGTTTAGGTTTTGCAGATGCTCTGCAATGTAAGCAGTTGGTGTAAGTGCTTCTGCTGCTGCGTTAACTTCGCTAGACATCTCTTACTTGTCCTTGTTTATTTACTTCCTGCTACTTCCAAAACCACCCCAACAAATAACACTTGAGGGTAGCCAAATAAGTAACAAGCAACGGGATCCATTTCAAATCAGGCTGCTTTAGGGCAAAGCCTATGAACAAAACGATAGTTACTAGGATTTTGATAAATTCACCAGAAACCACTGCCGCCAAAAAGCCGCCGGGGCTGGATTTGACACTCTTTTTTGCCGCCTCTATTCGCATCAAAAACAACGCGGAAGGCAAAAATCCAATCAAACCGCCTACTAAAGCCGAGTAAGTATAAACGCTTTTGTCGGCTTGACCCGAAAAAACATAGCAAGCAACTGCGATAACCAAGGTAATGGCGACCTGGCTTAAAACCACCCACCATGAATTCATAGAGGAAAAGTTACCTGGTTTTGCATGACGCAAGGCATCCATTTCCTCTTTGCTGAGGGTTTTATAGGAATCGCTGTCGCCTTCGTCCCACTCGCGTTTATTGCCTAGATGTTCTCTATTCACAAAATACTTTTCAGAAGCCTGACTAATCGGACTCAATACCCAGCTTTTTTAGTAAGGAATCGAGCTCGTCAAACTGGCTAAAGCCGATTCGCACTTCTCCGCCCTTGCCTTTGAACTTAAATTGCACGTTTAACCCAATTAAATCGGCCATTTCCTGTGCCAAACGGCGCGTATCTGGATCACGACTAATGGCCCCGACACTTGGACTTTTGGTCTTTTTATCACCAATTTGACCTCCGGCAATAGCCAGGGCAGCAGACATTCTTTCGGCCTCGCGAACCGAGAGCCCCTGAGATGCTATTTTTTGAGCCAAAGCAACCTGACTAGCGCCAGGAAGCGGCAAAAGGGCGCGAGCGTGCCCCATATCGATTTCGCCCTCTAAAAGCATGGCCTGAACAGGCTTTGCTAGCTGCGCTAAGCGCAATAAATTACTGATAGCGCTGCGGGACTTTCCTACAGCTTTTGCCGCTTGTTCGTGGGTAAAGCCAAATTCTTCGATGAGGCGTGCCAAACCTTGCGATTCTTCGAGAGGATTTAAGTCCTCACGCTGCATGTTTTCCACCAAAGCCATTGCGGCCGCTGCCTGATCATCGGCCCCAGAAACCAAAACCGGAACTTCTTTCAAGCCAGCAATGGTTGCCGCGCGAAAGCGTCTTTCGCCAGCAATAATTTCATACTTGCCAGCACTGACCAATCGGACTAACAATGGTTGCATTACGCCTTGTTCGCGAATGCTTTCTGCTAACTCTTGCAATGCGCCCGATGCCATTTTTTTGCGAGGTTGATATTTGCCTGCTTGCAACGCTGTTAGTGGTAATCGGTTTATTTCTACTGATGTATTTGCTGGCAACGCTTTTTCACCCAAGAGCGCTTCCAAGCCTCTACCTAAACCTTTTTTCTTAATGGCAACCATGGTGTTTTGTCTTCTTAAAAATTAGATGTGTTTGATGCGCTCAACCATTTCGACACCAAACTCTAAATACGCTTTGGCGCCCCGTGATGACTTATCAAATGCAACGCCTGGAAGCCCGTAAGACGGAGCTTCAGCAAGCCTGACATTGCGTGGAATGATCGTCTTAAATACCTTGTCGCCAAAGTGCTCAAGCAGTTGCTCGGATACTTGTTGTTGCAAAGTCATGCGGGTATCAAACATCACGCGCAACAAGCCAATAATGGCGAGGTCAGGATTTAAATTTGCGTGCACTTGTTTAATGGTATTGACCAAATCAGACAAGCCCTCTAAAGCAAAATATTCGCACTGCATTGGAACAATGACACCATTTGCCGCACACAAACCGTTGAGGGTTAGCAGCGACAACGCTGGTGGACAGTCAATCAAAATAAAATCATAGTCATTAGCCACTTGTGCAAGCGCGTCTTTCAAACGAGACTCACGCGCATCAATGTCTACCAACTCAATTTCTGCTCCAGCTAAATCACGGTTTGCAGGCAACACATCGTAGCCAGAACTTTCGCAACATTGTGCACAATTTTTAACCGTAGCTTGGCCAATTAAAACTTGATAAATACTGTTATCAAGATTTGCTTTTTCAATCCCAGAGCCCATGGTGGCATTGCCCTGTGGATCCAGATCGACCAATAGGACTCGCAGCCCAAGCCCGGCTAATCCTGCAGCCAAATTAACAGCAGTAGTGGTCTTGCCAACGCCGCCTTTTTGATTCGCAATGCAGAATATTTTTGCCATGGGTGCTTTAGAGTTTGCTTAAAGGGAAAAAGGTGATTTTCTCACGGGGGCCAACACCAATAAACGACGTTCAACGTCTAAATTGGGGATATGTAAGGCTTGATCGGCCAATAAGCGCCATTTGTCCTTGCCTACATCTGCCATTTCTTCATCTGCGCGCTTAGACTTCATTGCAAATACCAACCCATCTGGCTTTAGCAATGGCAATGAAAGCTCTAAAAAGCGCGCTAAATTGGTAAAAGCGCGAGAAATTACTGCATCAAATTGACCTGGTTGTTGCAGCGCAACATTTTCTACTCTTTCGCTTAACACTTCGATGTTTTTGAGCTGTAACTTACCGCGCACATGCTGTAAAAAAGCAGTCTTTTTTCGGACCGCCTCAATCAAAGTCAAATGCCATTGAGGCTGCATGATTGCAATTGGAATGGCGGGTAGGCCGCCGCCAGAGCCAAGGTCAGCAATTTTAGGGATAGGGGCCTTGAGGAACCCTCTCAAAATAGGTAAAACTGCAATAGAATCAATGAGATGGAGTCGCACAGAATCTTTCTGATCTTCAATGGCCGTGAGATTATGCACCTGATTCCAGCGCCCCATTTCTTGCAAAAAAAGCTCCAAATTAGCTATGTTGGCAGCACTTAAATTGAGGCCCAACTCTTCAATTCCCAGGGTCAGCAAGTCTTCGGTCATGCAGTCTCTTGGGTGCGACCCAAACCCTTTTTAAGGTGCACCAAAAGCAAGGAAAGTGCCGCGGGCGTTACCCCAGAAATTCTTCCGGCTTGCCCCAGGGTTTCGGGTTTATGCAAATTCAGCTTTTGTTGAACCTCTTTGGACAGGCCAACAACCTGCGCATAATCTAGAGATTCTGGCAGTGGAAAGGACTCGTTATGCTCCTGACGGGCAATTTCTACGGCCTGACGATCAATATAACCTTGATATTTAACTGAAATCTCGACCTGATCGCTAATTTGGGCGGCTAATCCTAGATCATCATCTAAGACGCCCGGCGACCACAGGCCATTGCCCAAGGCAGTAATTGCCTCATAAGTCACGCCTGGACGCCTTAAAAGCTCGGTCAAATTACATTCATGGGATAAATCTTGGCCTAGCAACTGGGATACCAGTGCGGCGGCATCATGTTTTGGCCCCACCCAAATATCCTGTAAGCGAGATGTTTCACGTGAAACAGCCTCTTGTTTTCTGCAAAACACCTCCCAGCGATAATCGTCTACTAGGCCAAGCTTGCGTCCAATGCCAGTCAAGCGCATATCAGCGTTGTCTTCACGTAGGCTTAAGCGGTATTCAGCTCGACTCGTAAACATACGATAGGGCTCTTGAACACCGCGAGTAATTAAATCATCAACCAAAACACCAATATAGGACTCACTGCGCTTTGGTAGCCAAGGCTCTTTATCCTGGCTGGCCAATCCCGCATTAATACCTGCCAACATACCTTGAGCGGCAGCTTCTTCGTAACCCGTTGTGCCATTAATCTGACCAGCAAAATACAAACCCCCAATGGCCTTAGTCTCTAGGCTGTGCCTCAGTTGGCGGGGGTCAAAGAAGTCATATTCAATGGCGTAGCCTGGGCGAACAATCACAGCAGACTCTAGGCCCCGTATGCTGCGCACCAAATCCCATTGAATATCGAAAGGAAGGCTGGTGGAGATGCCATTAGGATAAAACTCATTGGTAGTTAAGCCTTCTGGCTCTAAAAAGATCTGGTGACTATTTCTAGAGGCAAAGCGATGAATTTTGTCCTCGATAGAGGGGCAATAGCGCGGACCCACTCCCTCAATCAAGCCGGTATACATTGGCGAGCGATCCAAGCCGCCCCGAATGATGTCGTGAGTTTTTTCGTTTGTATGCGAAATCCAGCAAGGGACCTGCCTAGGATGCTGCTCTGGGCGTCCCAAATAAGAAAAAACCGGAACAGGGTCTAGGTCACCGGGCTGCTCAAGCATGACTGAAAAATTAATCGTTCTGCCATCTATACGGGGAGGGGTGCCGGTCTTTAATCTTCCCTGGGGAAGCTTCAGCTCCTTTAGGCGAGCAGATAAAGATACGGCAGCAGGGTCACCAGCACGTCCCCCAGCGTGGTTGTTTAAGCCAACATGGATCTTTCCATCTAAAAAGGTCCCGGCTGTTAAAACCACTTTTTTGGCTAAAAATTCTAGGCCCATTTGGGTCACTACGCCCTGGACTTGATCGCCATTCACCAGAAGATCATCAACCGCTGCTTGAAAAAGGCTTAAATTGGGCTGATTTTCTAGACGACGCCGAATGGCTGCTTTATACAGAACCCGGTCACCCTGGGCGCGAGTTGCGCGCACTGCCGGACCCTTGCTGGAATTGAGGATTCGAAACTGAATGCCTGCCTCATCAGTAGCGGCTGCCATGGCACCGCCCATAGCATCAATCTCTTTAACCAAGTGCCCTTTACCAATTCCACCAATGGAAGGGTTGCAGCTCATGGCGCCCAAACTTTCAATACTATGGGTTATTAATAGAGTGTCGCAACCCATACGAGCCGATGCGAGGGCGGCCTCAGTCCCAGCATGGCCGCCGCCAACAACAATGACATCGAAACTTTTGGAATAACGCATGATTTGCCTCAGATAGGGCGATGATCATAGCATTTTGTTTGTTTCACGTGAAACAAAACATCTCTAAGCTTTAGAAAAGTAGGGGGCTAATTTCTAAGTTATTGATTTAATTGGTGAAATAAGCATTCCAAGCAGACTTTAGAATCAGTACGCTGACAATCAGCAAGAATGCTTTTCTAACAAACGTGCTGCCGTGCTTAATTGCCAGTCGGCTACCAAACTGACTTCCTGCAATATTGGCAAACATCATGGCAAAGCCAAGCGTCCAATCAATTTGCCCCAAGCTTGCCAGCATGAGAATTGCTGCTAAATTGGTGGCGACATTGACTAGCTTGGTTGCTGCTGACGCATGCAAAAAATCGAAGCCAAAAAAGCGCACAAAGCCAAACAATAAAAAGCTACCGGTGCCGGGCCCAAAAAAGCCGTCATAAAAACCGATCGTTAATCCTAAAGCTAGGGCCTTGAATTGCTGATGGCGACTGACACCTTTAGGGGAATGGATCTGGCCAAGCGATGGCTGAAACCAGGTATACAGCAATAAAAATAACAAAACGAATGGCAGCGCTTTACGTAAAGGCTCTGCTGGAAAATTACTAACGGCGTTCGCACCCATTAAAGAGCCAATAAAACCGGCAACAATTGCTGGGCCAACAACAGCCCAAGGCAAAGAAACATGGCGCAAATATCTGCGCGCGGCATTTAACGTTCCGCCAATGGCAGACACCTTATTTGTAGAAAGCAGAGTTGCAGGCGGGGCATCTGGATAGGCCGCAAAGAGTGCAGGCACCTGGATCAATCCACCGCCTCCTGCAACAGCATCAACCAATCCTGCAAAAAATGCCATTGCCAAAAGCAGCGGCCAAAGATAAATAGAAAATTCGATGGGCTTCTCTTTTATTTAAATGAGTGCGTCGCTAGCGCCGCACTAAAAACAAATACTAAAAAGAAAACAAAAAACTTAAATTTTGTTTTTAAAGTGTGCAGCAATTTCACCAACGACACCTCGACGAAATGCCAACACACACACTACAAAAATAAAGCCTGTTGCGATCGTGCTCCATGAGCCTATATTTGCAAGGTAGTTTTGTAAGCCGACAACTATTCCTGCGCCAACCACTGGACCCAAAATGGTTCCCATGCCGCCAAGCAAGGTCATCAACACTACTTCACCAGACATATGCCAGTGCACATCGGTCAAGGTTGCCAACTGAAATACTAATGACTTCATGGAGCCTGCCAAGCCGGCTAATGCAGCCGAAATCACAAATGACATCAGCTTAAATCGATCGACCTTGTAGCCCAAAGAAATGGCACGAGGCTCGTTTTCTCGAATTGCTTTTAAGACTTGGCCGAACGGGGAATATACGGCGCGCATAATCAACGCAAAACCAAACAAGAAAACAGCTAAAACAAAGTAATACATCGCCACATCGTTTTTTAAATCAATCAAACCAAACAGCATTCCGCGAGGCACGCCTTGAATGCCATCTTCGCCACCAGTGTAGGGAAGTTGAACCGCTAAAAAATACACCATTTGCGAGAGCGCTAAAGTAACCATCGCAAAATAAATGCCCTGACGACGAATGGCTAAGGAGCCAATCAAAAAGCCGAGAATGCCAGAACCGAAAACGCCCAAAAGGATCCCCAGTTCAGGCGAGAGGCCCGCCTCCTTACAAAAGTATGCAGTGATGTAGGAGGCGGTCCCAAAGAATGCCGCATGCCCAAAGGACAATAGCCCTGTAAAACCAAGCAGCAAGTTAAACGCACAAGCAAAAAGGGCGAAACACAAGACCTTCATTGCAAAGACTAAATAAATAAAATCTTGAAAGGGTAACAACAAGGCAATAAAAACCAAGATGCCATAAAGCGCTTTTATTTTGGGGTTCACGATTATTTTTCCCGCCCAAATAGACCAGCAGGCCGAACTAATAAAACGATTGCCATGATCACAAAAATCACTACTCCTGAGGCCTCTGGATAAAAGACTTTAGTCAGGCCTTCAATCAAACCCAAACCCAACCCAGTCAAGATGGCGCCCATGATTGAGCCCATGCCGCCGATGACCACTACCGCAAAAACCACAATGATGAGATTAGATCCCATCAATGGGTTTACTTGAAAAATTGGTGCAGCCAATACACCAGCAAAACCAGCCAAGCCGACACCATAGGCGTAAGCTAAGGAAATCATTAATGGGACATTGATTCCAAAAGCTTGAAGTAATTTAGGGTTTTCCGTGCCAGCGCGTAAGTAGGCACCTAGCTTTGTTCTTTCAATGACATACCAAGTTGAAAAACAAACGACTAAAGAAATTACCACCACCCATAAACGATATTTAGGCAGAATAATCCCGATGGATTCAAGTGGAATGGCGCCTTGAAGCAATTCTGGGGCTGGATAGCTCTCACCAGAAATCCCGTACCAATGGCGGAACATGCCCTCAATAATTAAGGCCAAGCCAAAAGTAAGCAAAAGACCATAAAGATGATCTAAGTGATATAAACGGCGCAACATGGTGCGCTCCAAAATTAATCCAAAGCCCGCCAATACGAGCGGGACAACAATTAGCGCAAACCAATAATTTATCGACAGCTCCGGGAATCCAAACCACTGACTAATTTGGGTCAAACTAATCCATGCAACAAAAGCACCCATCGTGTACTGAGCACCATGAGCAAAATTAATGATGTTGAGAAGGCCAAAAATAATGGCCAAACCCAAACTCAATATGGCATAAAACGAACCATTGATAAGCCCCACCAAGAGCTGTGCTACCAGCCCTTGAGGGGTAATTCCGAGAAGTTCAAACATACTAAAAATTGATTACTTGTTGGTAACCAACTTGCAGCGTGACAATGACAGTGGTTGCGTTGCCTCGGCCGCCGGAATCACTGCGCGCACATGGTAGTAATCCCACGGGCTTGTAGACTCAGAAGGTTTTTTCACCTCTAGCAAGTACATGTCGTGCTCAAACTTGCCATCAGCACGAATCTTGCCTTTAAAGAGGCCATCATCGATGTTCGTAGACTTAAGGGCCTTCATTACAGCCTGTGTATCGTCAGTGCCTGCTTTTTGAACCGCGCTCAAATAAGCAAGAACAGATGAGTAAACGCCCGCCTGAACCATGCTTGGCATGCGCTTATGTTGCAAGATAAAGCGTTTTGAGAAGGCGCGTGTTTTATCGTCCTTGTCCCAATAGAAGCCCTCTGTGAGATACATGCCTTGTGCGGCATTTAAGCCTAAAGAGTGCACATCAGTAATAAACATTAACAATGGCACCACGGTTTGTTTTTTGTTGATACCAAATTCTGCCGCCTGCTTAACCGTGTTGATGGTGTCTTGCCCGGCGTTTGCCAAGGCAACCACATCTGCTCCGCTGGCTTGAGCTTTCAGAAGGTATGAAGAGAAATCGCTATTAGGAAATGGGTGCTTGCTGGTTCCCAACACTTTACCGCCATTTGCGGTTACTACATTGGTAGCGTCCTTTTCTAATGCGGCACCAAAAGCATAGTCAGCGGTGATGAAATACCAATTCTTCTTGCCTTGTTTAACAACCGCCTTACCTGTGCCATTTGAAAGCGCATAAGTATCGTAAGTCCAATGCACGTTATTGGCCGTACATTTTTCATTCGTAATTGGCAAGGAAGCCGCGCCCGAAACTAAAGTAATTTTGTTCTTCTGTTCGGCGACCTCCATCACAGCCAAGGCTACATTGGTGGATACCAACTCAACAATGACGTCAACACCATCTTTGTCATACCATTCGCGCGCTTTGTTTGCCGCAATGTCTGCCTTGTTTTGGTGGTCAGCGCTTACCAACTCAATCTTTTTGCCAAGCACAGTGCCGTCTTTAGAAAAATCAGCGATTGCCATCTTTGCTGCGATTACTGCGCCTGGCCCCGCCAAATCAGAATACGTTGAAGACAAATCAGTTAATACTCCGATCTTGACAACGTCGCCACTCACTTTGGATCCTGCTTGTGCAAAAACTGGGTTTGAAGCGAACATTGTCGCGGCAACCAGACTTGCGGTTATTTTCTTTAACTTCATGCCCATCTCCTATAAAAAACACTAAACACCAAGATACTTATTTAACAAGGCTGCTTTTTCAGCTAGCTCGCTTTGCTGCACTACTTCAACCACGCTTCCATGTTCAACAACATAATGCCGATCCGCCAAGGGAGCAGCAAAACGGAAGTTTTGCTCTACCAAGACAATCGTGAAACCTTTCTTGCGCAAACTAGTAACCACCTCTCCCAGTTTTTGCACAATTACTGGGGCGAGGCCCTCTGTAATCTCATCTAACAACAGCAGTTTTGCGCCTGTTCGTAAAATCCGAGCCATAGCTAACATCTGCTGCTCGCCACCAGATAAGCGGGCGCCCGGACTATTGCGTCGTTCATATAGGTTTGGGAACATCTCATAGATTTCTTCCAAACCCATGCCACCAGCAGCAACTTCGGGGGGGAGCAGTAAATTCTCTTCCGCACTTAAACTTGCAAAGATGCCCCGCTCTTCCGGACAAAAACCAACGCCCAAGCGAGCAATTTTGTATGTCGGGATAGATATGGTTTCGGTCCCATAAATTTCAACTGAGCCCCTTCGCTTGCTAGTTAAACCCAAAATCGTTTTTAGAATGGTGCTGCGTCCTGCGCCATTTCTACCCAAAAGGGTCACCACCTCACCATCCCGAACAGCAAAATTGACCCCATGCAAGATGTGTGACTCGCCATACCAAGACTCTAAATTCTTCACCTCTAGTGCTAAGGCGCTCATAACTGCTTGCCCTCGTGGCTGCCCATATAAGCCTCAACCACCTGAGGGTTGTTAGACACTTCGTGATAGGTGCCCTCAGCCAAAACTGAGCCGCGCTGCAACACAGTAATGCGATCCGCAATAGAAGAAACCACCTTCATGTTGTGTTCCACCATCAGGATCGTGCGCCCCTTAGCAACACGATCAATCAACTCTGTAACGCGCTCTACATCCTCGTGGCCCATGCCCTGAGTTGGCTCATCCAACAACATGAGCTCTGGCTCCATGGCTAGTGTGGTGGCAATTTCTAGAGCCCTTTTTCGACCATAGGCTAAATTTAAAGTCTCTTCTTGGGCAAACTCCTCCAGACCCACTTCATCCAATAACTTTAGAGCGCGTTCATTAAGGACATTTAAAGAGTTTCCGGATTTCCAAAAATGAAACTCGGTTCCTAAGCCCCGCTGAAGGGCAATACGAACGTTTTCTAAAACCGTAAGGTGCGGGAAAACGGCAGAAATTTGAAATGAGCGAATCACCCCTCGCCGAGCGATTTGAGCTGGAGCTTCTTTGGTGATATCAAGGCCATTAAATAAAATTTGGCCGCTGCTGGGCTCAAGAAATTTTGTCAGCAAATTAAAGCAAGTGGTTTTTCCGGCGCCATTTGGGCCAATAAGGGCATGAATGGTTCCCCTCATGACATCTAAGTTGACATCACTTACCGCTGAAAACCCTTTAAAAGATTTTCCAAGCCCGATCGTTTTTAAAATTGTTTCTTGCAAGGCTAAACCCTCTACCCCTTTTGGGGCAAGACATTGAGAATAACCTAAGATGGTCTGGCTATATATAGCGATAACCCTAAATTAGGGGGTTTGTGTAGTTTGAATAAATTGCTGAATCGCCGTTCTGGCGATTTCATCTAAAACATCTAGTGGGATTCGTTGAGACCCTTGAACAATCATCAGAGCATAAGGCTTTGCAAGCGCTGCGGCCTCGGCACATAAGCGCAGCTCATCCCCTTCTGCGGGCGATCGATTGCGCCAGAAATTGATGGCAGCCTCAAGCTCTTGGATGGTGACGTACAACATAAAAATCTTGGTTTATTTTTCGTCTAGCGCAAGCATCGTGCCACGACATTTTTTTGCCCCACAACGACACTCATAATCTTTCTTCATTTGCTTGGTAATGCGGCCCTCGATATCTAGTGAGTAGTCATAAAACAATTCTTCACCTGGTTTGAGTGCGCGTTTTGCATAAACGAAGACGCGGGCTTTGCCACTATAGATGCCCTCTTTTGTCTCGCAAATGGGTTTGCAAGAGTGGTTAATCCAGCGTGCAGCGTTGCCCCCGTATTTAGCATCAATAACACGGCCATCATCCAAGGAAAAATAAAATGTGTGGTTTGGTTCTTTGGGGTCGTGTGGGTGACGCTTCAGTGCAAGCTTCCAGCTAATGCGCTCGCCTTTGTACTCAATGATGGCCTGGCCTTTTTTAATGGGCTTAACAACAAATACGCCCTTGCCATGAATTGGTGAAGATTTAACAACAATAGAAGATCTATCCACCTTTGGTGGTTTTGATTTTTTAGAGGTCATATTTAAACGTCTAGGTTGCGAGCAATGAGTGCGTTCTTTTCAATAAACGCGCGACGAGGCTCAACCTCATCTCCCATTAGGGTTGTAAAGACTTGGTCTGCAGCAATTGCATCTTCAATTTTGACCTGCAAAAGGGTGCGTGAACTCGCATCCATTGTGGTTTCCCACAACTGCGAGGGGTTCATTTCACCAAGACCCTTATATCGCTGGCGACTTAAGACGCGCTCTGCCTCCGATAACAACCAAGAGAAAGCACCCCTAAAGTCGCTAATAGTCTGCTCTTTAGGATTTTTATCGGGATCACCCCGTCGAACTTTGGTGCCAGGCAAAACCTTTCCGGATAAAACCGCAGCCGCATTAGAAAGGCTTTGATAGTCGTCACCATGTACAAAATCAGAATTAATCGTAGAGAGTTTTAGGTTGCCATGAATGCGGCGTGACAACAATAAACGGAAGCGCTCTGTGCGATCTTCTTTTTGCACGACGATTTCTGGGGGCAATGCCAAGGGGTTCAACGATTTTGCCAGCGCTTGCTTTAAACGTTCTGCAGATTCATTGGCCGCTTTTTCTGTGTCCAAATTGAGCGGTGTGCCCGAAGCAATTGCTCGTAACGCATCCTCATCAATGGTGCGCGATAAACGATCAACAATGGATTGAATCACTTGATAGTGTTTCGCCAGCTCATTTAAAGAGTCGCCCTCAATTACCTCACCTGATGGAACCTGAAGAGAGGCTGTTTCAAGCGCGATTTTTAATAAGAGCTGGTTAAGCTCTATGTCATCTTTAATGTATTGCTCATTCTTACCAAACTTTACTTTGTAGAGTGGTGGTTGGGCAATGTATATGTGGCCGCGCTCGATCAACTCGGGCATCTGTCTATAAAAGAATGTAAGCAAGAGCGTACGAATGTGACTTCCGTCAACGT
>CALQED020000012.1 GCA_943329505.2 Polynucleobacter meluiroseus
CTAACTGTTCTTTAGACAACTTCCTAACATCTTTAAAAGCCCAAGCCTCCATTAGGGGGTGGGACGAGCTACTCTTTGGGCGTGGTAGTTTGTGGATGAGTCTACCCATTTCATAAGCAAAGGCAGTAAGGACATATTGGCCTTTAGCCAGTGCGCGCGAGATCTCACTAAAGCATGCTTGAATCGCTTCTTGATCAACTACTGCATTACCGCTAGGGATGACACTCCAATACTGCAATGGAGCCTCATACAAGCGACTCGTTGGATTGGCCGCCGTGCTTTGCACATCATCGAGCAAAATCATGGCGACTAGTCTGCTAACTTATTTAAGGATGGTGGCAGACTCAATCACGACTGTCTTGGTCGGGACATCAGACATTCTGCCCATGCGCGGCGTCGGCGCAACCATGGTGGGCACTTTGCGAATGGCATCAATCGTTTGCATACCAGAAATGACTTTTCCAAAGACGGTGTAGCCATTGCCCATTGCATTAGGGTAATTGAGGCCTTCGTTATCTTTTACGTTAATGAAAAACTGTGCGGTCGCAGAGTCTGGGTCTGAAGTGCGAGCCATCGCAATGGTGTAGGTATTATTTTTCAGGCCATTATTTGCCTCTGAGGCAACGGGTGCATCTGTTGGCTTTTGAACTAGATCTGAAGAAAATCCGCCTCCTTGAATCATGAAGCCGTCAATCACCCGATGAAAAATCGTGCCGTTATAAAAACCGCTCTTTACGTAGTTTAAAAAGTTAGCACTAGTTTTCGGAGCCTTGACATCATCGAGCTCGACGACAAAACTTCCCATCGAGGTTTTAAATTCAACCTTGGGCCCCGCCATAGCAATTTGGCTGACAAAGCAGCAAGCGACGAGAACAAGGCTAGAAAATAACTTACGCATAAGGACTCCTGGATTGATTAATCGTAATAAAGCCCATTGTATTGCCCAATGAAATCCTGCTGCAGGATTGGACTAGGGTAATAAGCCATTGGGGATGCTGCCAGCATAGGCGTAGGAGCTTTCCTCAAACATCCCAGGTCTAGCCAAATAGTCGAGGACCCAGTCCATCGTATCAACACCCCAAAAGCAATGTTGATTCACGATGAGGGCTGGCACACCAAAGGCACCAGCTGCAGCTGCTTGAGTGGTATTGGCAATGAGTTGGGCTTTAATATCAGGACTATTCGGTTTTGCGGTATCTGCTGGCAAGCCTAAGTAGATACAAAAGTCTACCCACGAAAGATTTGGATCTTTGCCTTCCAGCCAAACATAATCAAAAGCCCGTTCGACCATTTGCCAATCTGCTTGTTGTGATACCAGTAGTCGTTGTGGTGCTACGGTCATAAAAGGGTGATGCTCTGGAAAGCGAAACGGTATACCAAGTCTCTCAGCTTGCCATACACAAAACTGATAGGTATGAGGACGCTTGGCAGCAATCTCTCCCGGGCCTTTATTTTCAGCAGCGCGCAACAGACCACCCAAAAGGATGGGGATGGGTTTCATATCCAGCTGTGTCTCTAGACGATGACGTTGTTTGATATACAAATAGGCGAACGGAGAAACAATATCGTAGTAAAAAGTAGCAGGGATTTTTGTACTCATAAATAACTGTAGACCTATTTCTTCTTGTACTCAGCATCGAGTTGCCGCAAAAAAGCCATCTTCTCTTTGATTTGACTCTCTAAACCCCGTTCAACCGGTTCATACCAATGGGGTTGTGCCATACCCTCGGGTAAATAGGATTCTCCAGCAGCATAGCCATGAGGCTCATCATGCGCATATCGATATTGTGTGCCATGACCCAACTCTTTCATGAGTTTGGTAGGTGCATTACGCAAATGATTAGGTACTGACTGAGATTGATCATTAGCAACGTAGGCACGCGCTGCATTAAATGCTTTATAGCTGGCATTACTTTTTGCAGCTACTGCTAAATAGACAACTGCTTGACCTAAGGCGAGTTCGCCTTCGGGTGAGCCCAGTCTTTCATAAGTAAGAGCCGCATCATTAGCCAGTTGCATCGCGCGCGGATCAGCCAATCCAATATCTTCCCAAGCCATCCGAATAATTCGCCGTGCGAGATAACGTGGATCAGCGCCGCCATCGAGCATGCGGCAAAACCAATAGAGCGCAGCATCAGGATCCGATCCCCTGACCGATTTATGTAAGGCGGAGATTTGATCGTAAAACTGATCACCACCTTTATCAAAGCGACGCGCTTGCACAGTCAATGCATTTTCAATAAAAGCTTGATCTACTACCTTCACTGCAGAGTTAGGGGTGAGCACTGCATTGCGTACCTGCTCTACTAGATTCAATAGGCGCCGAGCATCGCCATCTGCGTTATGAATGAGCGCATCAATGGCGGCAGTATCAAACTGCACATCAGGCATCGCATAGTGATGCGCGCGCTCAAAGAGTTTCTGTAACTCATTTGTACTTAAAGATTTGAGAACATATACCTGGGCTCGAGAGAGGAGGGCTGAGTTCACCTCAAAAGAGGGATTTTCAGTTGTAGCACCAATGAAGGTAAATAAACCAGATTCAACATGCGGCAACAAAGCATCTTGTTGACTCTTGTTAAAGCGATGAATTTCATCAACGAACAAAATAGTTTGTTTGCCGTATTGAGCCATATTTTGCTGGGCTTGCTCAATTGCTTCGCGGATCTCTTTCACTCCCGCTAACACTGCAGAGATGGCAATGAACTCCCGCTTAAATGCTTGAGCTGATAACCGGGCTAGCGTTGTTTTGCCAACGCCTGGCGGCCCCCAGAGAATCATGGAGTGAGGTTTGCCAGAGGCAAAGGCTAAGTTGAGTGGTTTGCCGGCAGCCAATAAATGGGTTTGCCCAATAACTTCATCAATCGATTTTGGACGCAGCGCCTCCGCTAAAGGTGGCGGTGGAGTGCTATCAAACAGACTGCTCATTCCATTAGGCTTGGATGAACAGAATCACAATAGCCGCCCAAGTAAGGCAAGCAGCAGCAACATACGTCAAGCGATTACGCATGGCCATAAAAGCATGACGAGCTACTTCATCAGAGAAATAGTAACTGTAGGTATTTTGATCAATATTGCGTTGAATGATTAAAGTCGATGCCATGATCAAGAGGCCAACTGGAATATAAATATGTAAGGCAACCCAAGCGATCAATGCCGGAATGACTCCCCAAATCCATGCATTCCGATCGATCCAGCGGTCACCGCTAGGCGCTTTGCCCAAGGTATGCAAACTGGCGCCCCAATGTAATGCACCCATGAATGAGGTAATCACTGCGCCATAGCCAGCCAATGACTCTGCACTTAAATAATTTAAGGGCGTGGGAGCCAATTGCACCAAGAGCGCTAGACCCACAAAAGGAATTAAGCCGGCATAGCCAAGTTTGAGTACAAGTGGTGGAATAGGATTGGCGGCTGGGTTCACGATGGTTTGATTGGTCTAAGAGAAGTGAGAAGAGTGAAAATTATTGATCGTAGGTATAAACGCCACGGCCTGTTTTGCGGCCAAGGTATCCAGCGGCAACCATTTCACGTAACAGTGGGCAAGGGCGGTATTTAGAGTCACTGAAGTTTTCAAAATAGACTTCCATAACTGCCAGGCAGGTATCCAAACCAATTAAGTCTGCTAGCGCAAGTGGCCCAATGGGTTGGTTGCAACCCAGCTTCATGCCGGCATCAATATCTTCTGGACTGGCTAAGCCTTCAGATAGCACAAAGAAGGCTTCGTTGATCATCGGCAGCAAAATACGGTTTACGACAAAGCCTGGTGAGTTCTTCACAGTAATTGGCTCTTTGCCAATACGCTTTGCCATCTCAAGAATAGCAGCATGGGTTTCATCGCTGGTCTGCAGGCCTCGAATGACTTCAACCAATGCCATCAAGGGCGGCGGGTTAAAGAAGTGCATGCCAATAAAGCGCGCAGGATTGGAATCGAGCGCTGCCAGCTTAGTAATTGAAAGGGATGAAGTATTGGTGGCAATGATGGTGTCTTTACTCACGATCTCATCGACCTGCTTCAGAATTTTTTCTTTGATTGCTTGATTTTCAGTAGCAGCTTCAATCACTACGCCAAGACCTTTAAAGTCAGCATAGGAGGTACTACCTTTAATGTGTTTGAGTGCGGTATCTTTTGCGGCTGCTGTCAGCACTTCTTTTTTCACTAAGCGATCTAAGCTTTTGCTAATTTGGTCAAGACCACGTTGAACGGCAGTGTCATTGATATCAACCATGACAACATCTAGACCAGCCACTGCGCAAACCTGCGCAATACCATTACCCATGGTCCCTGCACCAATTACCCCAACCGACAAAATCTTCATCTCATTTCCTTCTTTGATACTGGGTTGATCCAAATAACTGCTCTCGCGCCTTGTCGTCATGCACGGGTTTACGTAATGCGGTTAAGACTTCACAGCCCCGCTGTACTGCTGGGCGCTTACCAATCATTTCAAACCAGCGTTTGAAATTAGGGTAGTCATTGATTTCAATTCCTTGATTCTTCCAATTGCGCGTCCAGGGGTAAATTGCGATATCCGCTATCGAATAGGTTTTACCCGCTATATAGGGATTATCTTTCAGTTGTGCATCAAGTACTCCATAAAGCCGCTTTGCCTCATTGGTGTATCGATTCATGGCATATTCAATTTTCTCAGGGGCATAGAGCCGGAAATGATGGTTTTGCCCAAGCATAGGGCCTAAGCCACCCATCTGGAACATCAGCCATTGCAAGACTTCATATTTCCCACGAGTCGTCTTCGGTAAGAACTTGCCCGTCTTACTGGCCAGGTAAAGCAAGATAGCGCCAGATTCAAAGATGCTAATGGGCTTGCCATCGGGGCCATTGGGATCAAGCAATGCTGGAATTTTATTGTTGGGACTGATTTTTAAGAAGTCTGGAGCAAATTGATCTCCTGCACCAATATTGATTGGGTGCGCCAGCCAATCACGTCCTAAACGATAGCCACATTCTTCGAGCATGATGTGTACTTTGTGGCCATTTGGAGTCGCCCAACTGTAAACATCGATCACATTTTTTGTTTTCTTGGTCATCATCATTTCTTTCTCAGATAATTTATAGAGTTTGCAGTCTTTGGAGGGCAGAGGCTAAGGTTTGTTCTTGCTTAGCAAAACAAAAACGAATCACGCCAGATTCGGTAGCTTGTTCATAAAAGGCAGACACTGGAATAGCAGCCACACCGACTTCGGTTGTCAGCCATTTGCAAAATTCAGCTTCTGGTAATTTGGCTTCAGGAATGCCCAGTGCAGAGTAATCCACACATTGAAAATAGGTCCCGGGAGTTGGCAGCATTTTGAATTGTGTTTTCTCTAAACCGGCTCTAAAAAAATCTCGTTTCGCTTGATAAAAGGCAGGGAGGTTTAGATAGTGCGATGCCTCAGAGAGGTAGGATGCCAACCCATATTGCATCGGTGTATTTACTGCGAAGACATTGAACTGGTGCACTTTACGAAATTCAGCAGTCATTGAAGCGGGGGCAGCAACATAACCTACCTTCCAGCCAGTGACGTGATACGTTTTACCAAAACTCGAGATCAAAAAACTGCGGGCAGCTAATGCTGGATGTGAGGCTACGCTGTGATGTTTTGCACCATCAAAGACCATGTGTTCGTAGACTTCATCGCTAACAATTAGAGTTGAAGTATTTTTAAGTAAATCAGCTAAACGGTCTAAGTCTTCCTTCTGCCACACCATGCCAGTAGGGTTGTGGGGTGTATTGATGATGAGCAGGCGCGTTTTAGAATGAATGGCTTTTGCCAAGGCATCCCAGGGAATATTGTATGTAGTTACTTGTCCATTTGCATCGCGTACCGCCTCTAGAGCGACGGCAATAGTTTTTCCGCCAGCCAATTCAATCGAAGGTCGATAACTATCATAAGCAGGCTCAATGATGACGACTTCATCACCTGGGCTCACGCAAGCAAGAATGGTTGTCAGGATGCCCTGTGTACCACCTGCCGTGACAGTGATCTCAGATTCAGGGTCGTAATGATGACCATATAATTTTTGAATCTTCTGCCCAATTCCGTGGCGTAAATCTGCAACTCCAATCATCGGCGGGTATTGATTATGATTGTTTAACATGGCTTCATTGACTGTGGAGATCAATTCACGATCACATGGAAAGTCCGGAAAGCCTTGTCCTAAATTAATGGCCTGATGTTTGGCGGCAAGTGCAGACATCACCGTAAAAATCGTCGTACCAACATGCGGTAATCGGCTAGGGAACGATGGCGTGATGTGTGGTGCGCTCATGGATGTCAAAAAGGGGCTTAGAAAGGAGGGCTAAAGAATACGATTAAATACGACCTACAGGGCTTTTGGGCGGATAAATCCGGTAGTCGCTAGAATGGAATAAATACATATACAAATTGTGCCATGTTGATCGTACTTTCTCCCGCTAAATCCTTGGATTACAAGACCCCTGCAAAGGTCAAGGCACCCACCTTGCCTGAGTTTGTCTCAGAATCGGCTAAATTGATCGCCGACCTGAAAAAATTGGCACCCCAAGATGTTGCTAAATTGATGGATTTATCTGACCAATTGGCTACTTTGAATGTGGGTCGCTATCGAGACTGGTCCAAAAAATTTACCGCAGAAAATAGTAAGCCTGCCATCTATGCCTTTGATGGTGATGTCTACGATGGTTTTGATGTGAAGACCCTAAATGCCAAGGCGATCGATTTTGCTCAAGACCATGTGCGGATTTTGTCCGGTTTATATGGTGCCCTAAGGCCACTTGATCTTATGCAGGCTTACCGTCTAGAAATGGGCACGCCCTTCAGGAACGCTAGAGGAAAAGACCTCTATGCCTTTTGGGGCGGTAGGGTGACAGAGTCTCTGAAAAAGATTTTGGCTAAGCAAAAAAAGCCCGTATTGCTGAACTTGGCCTCAGAAGAGTATTTCAAGGTCTTGCAGCCTAAAGAACTGCCATGCCAAGTCATTTCGCCAGTCTTTCAGGATGGCAAGGATGGCAAGTACAAGATTATTTCTTTCTATGCCAAGCGTGCTCGTGGCTTAATGGCTAGATATGTTGTTGAGAACCGTATTACCGATCCGGCAGATTTAAAGGGCTTCAATTTAGATGGTTATAAATACTATGCTGCAGAATCTAAACCAGATAAACCGATTTTTAGACGGGCAGAGAAAAAATAATGGCCGTACATCGCACTAAACCTTCGCAACGTAGCTCACCAGAAGTGGAAAAACTGGTGGCAGATGCGATTTCATTAGCGGCTTCTGGCAGTCAGCTTGAGGATCGCTTTTGGGAAGAGCGTTTGAATGTGCGCTTAATGCGTTTGCTTAAAAGTCAAAACCAAAATGTGATTGATGCTGCTTTAGACCAAACCTTTCGCATTAATACGGTTGCGTTTGAAGTCTTAGCTGATTGTGCTGAGACGCTGGCTGAATCTCTCAGAATGGAGCATGAAGGGCAGGAGTGGGATGTACTCTTGCTAGCCATGCCGATCGTTGCCCATACCCGTTATCAAATTCCATCTGGTCCTTTGCCCTCGACCATCATTGAGGCTACCGCAGGTGCGTTGAATGCCTCAATCGCAGCTACTGATACGCGTTTAGCGATTATTCCTTGGCTCTACAGCATTGATCAAATGCCCCATTCTCATTGCCAAACACGCCTTCTCACCGAAGCGCTAGCCACTGCAGCAATCTCCTCAAAGGAAGTCAAACTAGAGTTGCGTGATATGTCAGAGACGATTGCTGTTCTGGCCGACCCCCGTTTTATTATTGCCGCACTAAGCGTACCCAGCGGTTCACCCATTTTTAAGTGGCAAGAAGAATCGCCTGCTCGGCAAGAGCGTGGTGTGAGTTTGATCGGTTGGCAAAATGCCATGCAAGATCCGATCGCATCACTACTGCCGGGTTGCGAGTTTGAACTTTTATTACCAGAAGCGTATTTTACTAACTGCCGTTTGGCAGATAAGCATGTGCGCCCCTTAAGTATTCGTGCTGCTGTGAATTTTCTCGAAAGTACTCTCGGTATCTTGCCTGCCGGCTTATCTTGCGTGGTCGGCGCTTTTGGTGAAGAGCAGGCTGATGAATACCGCATCTCTTTTAGTGCCAAAGGATCGTCTGAGGTCATGTACGGAGTCATATGGCCTTTATATGATCGCGAGAGTGTGTCGAGTGATGCCTTAAATGATCTATCGGATGATGAGAGTCCGATTAAGAAAATCTGTGACGCTTTACATGACGCAGGGGTGGAGGATGTATTCCGGCACGCGATGTTATTTGATCCAGAGTTATGTGATGACTGTGGGGCGCCACTTTTTCCAGATCGTTCTGGCGAGGCTGTCCATGCCGAGATGCCAGAAGATACGCCAACCCAACAACCACTCTTTCATTAGAGAGTCATTCAGTAAAAAAGCCGAGGATATCTCGGCTTTTTTAATCACTACTTGGGGATTACCCAATTCTTAGACTTAGTTCTGAACAAATGGCTCTGCGCCAGCAAAAAGGTGAGGCAGTTTGCCAGATTTCATTTCTACCGTTTGGCAGAAATCAGCTAAACGGTTGCCAGTCTTGATGTTAAACAGCATCGCTTTATTGCCAAGCACTACCAAGTCATGACCAGTGCTGGTGTTTTTGTAACGCAAACTACCTGGCAAAGAAGTCTGACGTTCCAACTCATAAGTCTTGGAGTCCCAAGTGATGCGAACTTTATCTAGCGTACCAGTCGTCTTGAACTGTTTACTTTCACTACAGGTCCAAGTAAATACTTCTTCACTTGCGCTCACATTTGCAGAGCCAAAAAGGGTAGCAATCGCAAGGCTAATGATGAGAAGAGATTTATTCATGAGCTTTCCTAGGTAGGTTAAGGAAGCAAGTGCTTAACGCCAGCTTGCTCTTCAAGCAGTTCATTCAAAGTATGGGTCATACGTTCACGGGAGAAGTCATCGATTTCTAAGCCCTCAACCATTTTGTATTCACCATTCTCGCAGGTTACTGGGAAGCCGTAAATCACTTCAGCCGGAATGCCATATTCACCCTTAGAAGCTATGCCCATGGTAACCCACTTGCCATTGGTTCCGAGGACCCAATCATGAACATGATCGATCGCTGCATTGGCTGCAGAAGCTGCAGAAGAGAGGCCGCGTGCATCAATAATCGCTGCACCGCGCTTACCAACGGTGGGGATAAATACATCTTTATTCCATGCTGCATCGTTGATGGAGTCTTTTACAGACTTGCCATCGATGGTTGCAAAGCGATAGTCAGGGTACATGGTTGGGCTGTGGTTACCCCAAACCGCTAACTTCTCAATGCCGGCAACCGGTTTGTTGAGCTTATTAGCCAGTTGAGAGAGCGCGCGATTGTGATCAAGGCGCAACATCGCAGTAAAGTTTTTCGCAGGAATATCAGGAGCAGATTTCATAGCAATGTAGGCGTTGGTGTTTGCTGGATTGCCAACCACCAATACTTTGACAGTCTTTTTGGCAACGGCATTTAATGCTTTGCCTTGAGCGGTAAAGATTTGCGCATTGGCGGAGAGCAAGTCTTTGCGTTCCATGCCAGGACCACGAGGACGTGCGCCAACCAATAAAGCAACATCAATGTCTTTAAAAGCAGTCAATGGGTCAGAGTGAGCAGTAACGCCAGCCAAGAGTGGGAATGCGCAGTCTTCGAGCTCCATGATCACGCCGGCGAGGGCTTTTTGTGCCTTTTCGTCTGGTATTTCAAGCAATTGAAGAATGACGGGCTGATCCTTGCCCAGAAGGTCGCCATTAGCGATGCGGAATAGTAGTGAATATCCGATTTGACCGGCCGCGCCGGTGACGGCGACACGCATTGGGGCTTTTGCCATTTACAAGTAACTCCAGAGGAAGGTTAAGGGGGTTAATGAAGAAAAACTTTTCTATTATCCATTCAAGTGTATGAACTTTCGCTTTACACTGTCAATGACGTCTTATATAAGACTAGAATTACTCAGAATTTTATCTAATTGGTGTTCGTTGGAGTTAGTTTGTCAGAAGTTAATTTGCCCCTTGCATCATTTAGCCCTCTGTATGAACAGATAAAAGGGCTGATTTTAGCTAGTCTGCAAGCCTCTGAATGGCTGCCAGGGGAGGCTATTCCCAGTGAAATGGAGCTTGCTGTTCGGTATTCAGTGAGTCAGGGCACGGTCCGTAAAGCGATTGATGAGTTGGCCGCCCAAAATCTCCTCGTAAGGCGTCAGGGCAAAGGTACTTTTGTGGCCACCCATCAGGAAGATGATTGGCAATATCGTTTCTTGCGTTTAGCCCCAGACTCTGGTGAAAAGCTTCATTTAACCAATCGTTTTTTAGCCTGCCAAAAGATCAAAGCAAGCGCCTATATCGCCAATTTGCTGAAATTAAAGGCAGGTGATCCCGTAATCTATATTGATCGTATCCAGAGCTTTGCTGGCCAACCCGTTGTTTTTGAAGAGATTTGGCTTTCTAGTGTCCGCTTCAAGGGTTTAGATCTAGAAGCCTTGAACGCATGGTATGGACCGCTCTATGCCTTGTATGAGAGTCAATACGCTACGCACATGGTGCGGGCGGAAGAAAAAATTAAAGCCCTTGCTGCTGATGAAGCCTTAGCAAAACACCTGCAATTGACTATTGGCGCACCTTTGCTTTCAGTGGAGCGGGTAGCCTTTACCTATGGCAGTAAACCTGTAGAAATCCGACATGCTCGATATGACACTTCTGCGCAGCATTACGAGAATAAATTGAATTGAACTTATCCGTAAAACCCCCTTTAAACCCCTATAAACCCTTAAAAACCCCCACTAGACCCAAGGTTTCCAATAGAATATGTTGCGACACAACAAAATCACACTGAACCTCCACCTAAAGATAGAGATGACCCATGGTTGAAGCACAGCAAAATGTAAAAAAAGATAGACCGATTTACCGCAACATTGGTTTAGCTCAGTTGATTAAATACCGTCTTCCTTGGGCGGGTAAAGTTTCGATTTTGCATCGTATCAGTGGCGCTGCTCTGTTTCTATTGTTGCCATTTATTTTGTACCTTTTTGATCAGAGCTTGGCTTCCGAGTTGAGCTATCAAAAATTCCAAGCTTTCACTAGCAACATCTTTGTAAAAATCATTTGCCTTGGTTTGATTTGGAGTTTCTTGCACCACTTTTGTGCTGGTATCCGCTATCTCTTACTCGATTTAGAAATTGGGGTAGAGAAGTCTGAAGCGAATCGTTCGGCCATTGTTGTTTTATTCCTTGGCTTGGCTTTGACGGCTGTGGTTGGTCTCAAAATGTTCGGCTTTTACTAAGCGCTCAGCGTTTTTCATTAAGGAAATTACATGCCTATTTATCAAATTGGACCCAAGCGCTTAGTGGTAGGCGCTCATTACGGTCTGAAGGAATGGATCATTCAGCGCGTTACTGCGATTGTGATGGTGGTCTTTACGATTGTTTTGTTGGTTGACTATTGTGTGACCGGTAGCCCTACTTACGAGGGTTGGGCTGGCTTATTTAGCAACCAGTTGATGAAGTTGCTGACTTTCTTGGCCTTGTTCAGTTTGTTCTATCACGCGTGGATTGGCGTGCGTGACATCTGGATGGATTACATCAAGCCCGTCAGTATTCGGTTAACGCTGCAAGTATTAACCGTTCTGTATCTCCTAGCCTGCGCGGCTTATGCCGCCCAAATTTTGTGGAAAGTGTAATTCGATGACTGCGATTCAAAAATCATTGCCTCGTCGCCGTTTTGATGCGGTTATTGTTGGTGCGGGCGGTTCAGGTATGCGTGCTTCATTGCAGTTGGCTGAAGCCGGGCTGAATGTTGCTGTACTAACAAAAGTATTCCCAACCCGCTCACACACTGTGGCAGCACAAGGTGGTATTGGCGCTGCATTAGGCAATATGAGTGAAGACAATTGGCATTATCACTTTTATGACACGATCAAAGGTTCTGATTGGTTAGGTGACCAAGACGTGATCGAGTTCATGTGTCGCGAAGCTCCTAAAGTCGTTTATGAGTTAGAGCATTTCGGGATGCCATTTGACCGTAACCCCGATGGCACAATTTATCAACGTCCATTTGGTGGACACACTGCAAATTACGGCGAGAAGGCAGTCCAACGTGCTTGCGCTGCTGCTGACCGGACTGGTCATGCTATGTTGCACACTTTGTATCAACGCAATGTCCGCGCAAAAACCAATTTCTTTGTGGAATGGTTGGCACTCGATTTAATTCGTGATGATGATGGCGATGTGGTTGGTGTCACTGCTCTAGAAATGGAAACAGGCCAGGTCTATATCTTGGAAGCCAAGATTGTGATGATGGCGACTGGTGGTGCTGGTCGAATTTGGGATGCATCGACTAACGCATTTATTAATACTGGTGACGGTATGGGCCTTGCAGCCCGCGCAGGCATTCCTTTGGAGGATATGGAGTTCTGGCAATTTCACCCAACTGGCGTAGCTGGTGCAGGCGTGCTCTTGACAGAAGGGTGTCGCGGTGAAGGTGGTATCTTACGCAATAAAGATGGTGAGCGTTTTATGGAACGTTATGCCCCAACTTATAAAGATTTGGCACCACGTGATTTTGTATC
>CALQED020000013.1 GCA_943329505.2 Polynucleobacter meluiroseus
CATACTGAGTATTGGCATCTGGCAATGCATTGGTTTCAACACAGCGATCCAAGGCAGCCGCATAACCTGTTTCTTGCAAGAGTGATAACTCAAAGGGGCGCAAGATCTCTTCTAGGCCCTTAGATTCAAATTCGAGATTCGATAAGGCGCTAATGGTTTCTGAGTAACGATCGTATAACTTTTCATATTCATCTTCACGCGCCAAAAACTTGACGAGTAATTCATTCAGATAGAAGCCACACAGTAAGGCATCACCGACTAAAGAAGGCGTGCCGCCAACCCACTCAGACTTAGTGAGCGTACGTAACTCAGATTTACCACTCCAAGAAACGAGTAAAGGTTGGAATCGTTGTAATACGGGGCGAAGTGTTGAATGTGGACGTTTGGCACCCTTGGCAATCAGTGCCATGCGGCCATATTGCTTTGTGAAGACATCCAGAATTAAGCTGGTCTCTTTATAAGGAATGCTATGCAGCACAAAGGCGGGCTCGTCAGCAACTCGAATTGAGGCCATGAGAACTTATTCCAGACCCTGCGCCCGTAATTCAGCGCGATCATCGGCCCAGCCGCGTTTGACCTTAACCCATGTCTCTAAAAACACTTTGCCATCAAAGAGTTTTTCCATATCAATGCGGGCATCAGTAGAAATCTTTTTCAGACGATCACCCTTTTGACCAATGATCATCGCTTTATGGCTATCGCGATCTACCAAGATGGTTGCAGCGATGCGACGCATCTTGCCATCCATCTTGAACTGATCAATCACTACGGTACTGGTGTATGGCAACTCTTCGCCAGTGAAACGGAATACCTTCTCGCGCAAAATTTCAGCCGCTAAGAAGCGCTCACTGCGATCGGTAATAGTGTCTCCATCGTAGACAGCTGGTGCTTCAGGCAAATATCCCTCTAATACATCTAAGAGTCTTTGAATATCACCAGGACTTTTAGCGCTCATCGGTACGATTTCTGCAAATTCGCACTTTTGGTCTTCGTGGCCACCCAAATCACACCAAGGCCGTGACATTTCTTTCATAAAGTTGAGTAAAGCCTGATCACGTTCAGATGGAGTCTGAAAGCGACTGTTAAATAAATCTAACTTATTTAGTACCAACACAACTGGGAGATCGGTTGGCAGTAGCTTTAATACTTTTTTATCATCCTCACCAAAATAACCAGCCTCAACCACAAAGCAAGCGACATTCACGTCCTGCAAAGCAGTCGTAACAGTCCGGTTCAAGGCTTTATTGAGCGTATTCATCAGGCGGGTTTGGAAACCCGGTGTATCAATGAAAATAAATTGGGCCTCTTCACGATTCTGAATGCCCAAAATGCGATGACGCGTTGTCTGCGCTTTACGAGAAGTAATACTGATCTTTTGACCAACCAACGCATTGAGCAATGTTGATTTACCCATGTTCGGACGGCCAACAATGGCGATAGTGCCGCATCTAAACACGATTAGCCCTTCAGCTTAAGATTTAACTGCTCTTCGGTCGCTTCTTTCTTTGCTGCTTTTTTCTTAGCCGACCGGGTTTTCTTGGGTTTGCGAGATTCTTGTGGCAAGGCTTTGAGCGCTGCCAGTAAGGCCGTCTTCGCTGCTGACTGTTCAGCTGCACGACGTGAGGCGCCCTCACCTTTTACTGATACCTTGAGACTAGGTATCAAACACTCCACTTCAAATTGCTGATTGTGTGCGGCACCAGTAGTACCAGTCACGTTGTAGGTTGGTAAAGGTAACTGATAACTTTGCAGACACTCTTGCAGGAGTGTTTTGTCATCCTTACCTAAAGTCTTAGGATCTACTTGAGCAAGAATGATCGAATAGAGTTTGCGTAAACACGCTTTGGCAGCATCAAAACCACCATCTAGAAAGATGGCACCTGTGACCGCTTCCAAGGTATCAGCCAAAATGGATGGGCGACGGAAGCCACCACTCTTGAGCTCGCCCTCACCCAAACGCAGGTAGTCAGATAAAGAGAGGGTCTGAGCAATTTCATATAAAGCTTGTTGCTTCACTAAATTAGCGCGCACCCGAGAAAGGTCGCCCTCATCCAAATCGGAGTAACGCTCATACAATAAATCTGCAACTACGCAATTGAGAATCGAGTCGCCCAAAAACTCTAAGCGCTCGTTATTTTTCTTGCTATGACTGCGGTGGGTCAAAGCCTGATTTAAGAGCTCAGGCTTCTTAAAGGTATAGCCGAGACGCTCTTGAAGCGGTGCAGTTTCAATGACAGCGCGCGCGTTCATGATCTTTTACTCAAAGCCACCAATACGACCTAGATTACCTAGGTTGAGCCAGACAAAAAATGCCCTGCCTACGATATTTTTATCAGGCACAAAACCCCAGTAACGAGAATCAGCACTGTTATCACGGTTATCACCCATCGCGAAGTAATGCCCCGGCGGAACTTTGCAGGTTAAACCTGATGGCTGATATTGACAAAATTCCGCGCCTGGAAAACGCTCTGTCGGAAACATGCTCGCAGGACGATCTGGGTCATTCAGAATCTCATGGCGGTTGCCACCTAAATCTGCAGGGAAGGTTTCTGTGAAACGTTTGGCGTAACGCATATTCTCAGGATCGAGGTATGGCTCACCGCCACTGTATTGCAAAGGCTGTCCATTAATCGTCAGGCGTTTATCTTCATAAGCAATCACATCGCCTGGTAGGGCAACAACCCGCTTGATGTAATCAATCGATTCATCCCGTGGATAGCGGAACACGACGACGTCACCGCGCTTTGGAGAACCTAAATCCACCACCTTTTGATTAATCACTGGCAATCGAATACCGTAGGTGAATTTATTCACCAAAATAAAGTCCCCGATCTGCAGTGTTGGGATCATTGATCCCGAAGGAATCTTGAATGGCTCAACCAAAAAGGACCGCAATACAAATACTGCGCAAATGACTGGGAAAAAGCCTGCGGTGTATTCCAACCACAAAGGCATACGCTCAATGCCAGCCGAGCGTCTTTGCGGCGCAAAGTACAGCCTATCCGCAACCCAAGCGATACCAGAAACAATCACCAGGACGAATAGAATCAGTGCAAAGTTCATTAATCCTCCACCTGCAAAATAGCCAAGAAGGCTTCTTGTGGAATTTCTACGTTACCCACTTGCTTCATTCGCTTCTTACCTTCTTTTTGTTTCTCTAACAATTTGCGCTTACGGGAGATATCACCGCCATAACATTTTGCCAAAACGTTCTTACGCAAGGCTTTCACATTTTCACGGGCGACGATATTGCTACCAATCGCTGCCTGAATCGCGACATCAAACATCTGACGCGGAATAATGCCGCGCATCTTAGACACCACTTCACGACCACGGTGCTGACTATTGCTTCTATGCACAATGACTGATAGGGCGTCGACACGATCACCATTAATTAAAATATCGACTTTCACAACATCCGCTGGGCGATATTCTTTGAACTCATAATCCATTGAGGCATAACCCCGCGAAATTGATTTGAGACGATCAAAGAAGTCCATCACAATCTCTGCCATAGGCAATTCATAAGTAAGTTGCACCTGGCGACCTAAGTAATTCATACCCGTCTGAATACCCCGCTTACCAACACACAAGGTAATGATGGAGCCGACATACTCTTGAGGCATATACAGATTCACGGTCACGATTGGCTCTAGAATCGTTTCGACCTTACTGGTCTCAGGCATCTTGGATGGGTTATCCACCATCAAGATCGTGCCATCAGATTGCTGCACTTGATACACCACAGTAGGAGCCGTAGTAATCAAGTTCATGCCGTACTGGCGCTCTAAACGCTCTTGCACAATCTCCATGTGGAGTAAACCCAAGAAGCCGCAACGGAATCCAAAACCCAATGCTTGTGATACTTCTGGCTCATACAAGAGCGAAGCATCATTTAATTTCAACTTCTCGAGAGACTCGCGCAACTGGTCATATTCACTCGCTTCGACTGGATACAAACCAGCGAATACTTGGGACTTCACTTCTTTAAACCCAGGCAATGGCTCGGTAGCGGGGGTGCGGCCTTGTTGCCCGATTGTATGGGTCACCGTATCACCAACTTTGGCTGCTTTGAGCTCTTTAATACCTGCGATGATGAAGCCTACTTGGCCAGCGCTGAGCTCGGGACGATCCACCGACTTCGGGCTAAAGACGCCAACGTGCTCCACTAGATGGCTTGAGCCGTTGGCCATCAAGGTAATTTTGTCTTTTGGCTTCAGAGTGCCATTAAATACGCGCACCAACATCACCACACCAACGTAATTATCAAACCAAGAATCAATAATCAAACACTGCAATGGCGCACTCGCATCACCTTTAGGGGGTGGCACACGACGAATCATTTCTTCAATGACTTCGTGAACGCCTAGGCCAGTCTTTGCAGAGCAAGTCACTGCATCGGCCGCATCAATCCCAATCACATCTTCAATTTCTTGAATAGCGCGCTCAGGATCTGCCTGAGGTAAATCAATCTTATTAAGTACTGGTACCACTTCTACGCCCAACTCAATAGCGGTATAACAGTTCGCCACGGTCTGTGCCTCAACGCCTTGGCTTGCATCGACTACCAATAAAGCACCTTCGCAGGCAGATAAAGAACGGCTCACTTCATAAGAGAAGTCAACGTGTCCCGGGGTATCAATCAGATTGAGGTTATAAATCTTGCCGTCTTTGGCTTTGTAATTTAATGCGGCTGTTTGCGCCTTAATGGTGATGCCGCGCTCACGCTCAATATCCATTGAATCGAGAACCTGAGCTTCCATTTCACGATCAGAAAGACCGCCACAAAGTTGAATAATGCGATCTGCAAGCGTAGATTTGCCGTGATCGATATGGGCGATGATAGAAAAATTGCGGATTAAATCCATAGCGTCTTATTTAGTGATTCAAAAAACGCCTTGTCAGAACGCACCACAATGATGCGCTGCAAAAAGTCGTCTTAAAAGGATTGTAATGGGTGGCGCCCGAAAGGCGCCAAACCCCATTTTTTAGCCCAAAAAGCCCTATTTTGGCCTTACTGGGATAACTAAGGTGCTGTCAGCACGGCGGATAAATACCGGAACAGCCTTATTGGCATCCAGACCTTTAACTAGGGCTTCAAACTGCTTGACCCCAGAAATATCGGTATCAGCCACCCGAATAATGACATCGCCAGGACGAGCTCCGGCTTTTGCCAAAGGACCATCACCTAAACCAGTCACTTCTACGCCACCCTTAATATTCAGATCCTTCTTTTTGGCATCCGATAAGTCTGCTACGGCGACTCCAAAGACGTTGCTACTGCTGCTATTTGCGGAAGGTGCTTCAGGCTTCTTATTTGCAGCTTGTGTTGCATCACTATCAGCCACTGTCACCGTTAATTCACGGCTTGCGCCTTTACGCCAAACTTGCACTGCTACAGATGTACCTGGCTTGGTATCGCCAACCACTCGGGGTAAATCTGTTGATTTGGCAATCTCACGGCCGTTGAAACTCAAAATCACATCACCAGATTCAATTCCGCCTGCAGCGGCAGGGCCAGCTGGCTCAACATTGCGAACATAGGCACCACGAGGTTTACCCAAACCTAAACTCTCGGCAACATCTTTGGTCATCTCACCCAAAGCAACACCAATACGACCCCGATTCATCCTACCGGTGGTGCGCAACTGATCGGCGACCCGCATTGCCTCGTCAATTGGAATTGCAAAAGAGATACCCATATAGCCACCGGAGCGACTAAAGATTTGGGAATTAATCCCAATCGCTTGACCAGCGGTGTTGAGTAATGGACCACCCGAGTTACCTGGATTCACCGCTACGTCAGTCTGGATAAAAGGCAAGTAGTCGCCAGTATCACGGCTCTTGGCAGACACAATACCTGCAGTCACTGTATTCTCCAGACCAAATGGTGAACCAATTGCAAGAACCCACTCACCTACTCGTACTCTCGATGAATCACCTAATGGCAGCCTTGGTAAATCACGCGCTTCAATTTTGACAACTGCCACATCGGTGCGTTTATCCATACCCAACAACTTGGCTTTGAACTCTCGCTTATCAGTCAAGGTGACATAAATAGTGGTTGCGCCTTCAACAACGTGAGCATTGGTGAGAATCAAACCATTGGATTCAATAATGAAACCAGAACCTACACCGCGATCCGCTTCCTGAGGTTTGCCAGAATTGGGCTGTGCCTGCTTAGGACTATTGGGGATGCCTGGAATCGGCACACCAAAAAAGCGCCGGAAAAATTCAGCTTGATCTTCAGGCATTCCTGGAATGCCGCCTTGAGACTGCTGAGTCATCACTTTCTCGGTCGTACGAATATTCACCACGGCTGGACTTGCACGCTCCACTAAGTCAGCAAAATCTGGGATAGTGACCCGAGGATTTTGAGCGCTTACAGGCGCAACCAATGACATCTGCCCTAGGCTCAAAATAGCCAAGAGCGCAATAAAGTGCTTTTTCATCATGCTAGAAACCTACTTGGTGAAAACCAAAAATGGAGATAAAGAGAATATTAGGGCAACTTACCAAATATCAAGGTACCGTTAGTACCCCCAAAGCCAAAATTGTTTTTGATGGCGTGCTCAATCTTTACATCTCTCGCAGTATTGGCGCAATAGTCCAAATCGCACTCGGGATCTTGATTGAAGATATTGATGGTGGGTGGAGATTTCTGGTTATGGAGAGCCAGAATGGTGAAAACAGATTCCAAGCCACCCGCGCCACCCAATAAGTGGCCAGTCATCGACTTGGTAGAGTTAATTAATGCCTTCTTGGCGTGATCGCCTAAGGCCGCTTTAATGGCTTCAGTTTCGTTCTTATCACCTAAAGGCGTGGAAGTGCCATGAGCATTCAAATACTGAATTTGGTCTGGGTTTAAACCCGCATCGCGCATTGCGTTCACCATACAACGACGTGGGCCATCCATATTGGGCGCAGTCATGTGATACGCATCCCCACTCATACCAAAACCCAGTAGTTCGCAATAAATTTTTGCGCCACGTGCTTTAGCGTGCTCATACTCTTCCAGAACCACCACACCAGCGCCTTCACCAAGAACAAAACCATCGCGGTCTTTGTCCCAAGGACGTGAAGCTGTTGCAGGATCATCATTACGAGTAGAGAGGGCTCTGGCAGATGCAAAACCGCCAACACCTACAGCAGAGATGGTGGATTCAGCACCGCCAGCGAGCATCACATCTGCATCGCCATACTGAATTAAGCGTGCCGCCAAACCAATACTATGGAGGCCTGTTGTGCAGGCAGTGACTGCAGCTACGTTTGGACCTTTAAGGCCAAATAAAATACTCAGGTGTCCAGAAATCATATTAATGATTGAGCCAGGCACAAAGAATGGCGAGATACGACGAGGGCCACGCGCTAGAAGCTCAGCACCAGTCTCCTCAATCATGGGCAAGCCACCAATACCAGAACCTACCATGACGCCAATACGTTCAGCATTTTGTTCAGTAACTTCAATGCCACTGTCGCGAATGGCTTGGGTACCAGCAGCAATGCCGAAATGGATAAAGGTATCCATATGACGCGCCTCTTTGGCAGTCACATATTCTTCAACATTGAAATCTTTCACCTCTCCAGCGAAATGAACGCTTAATGGAGCATGGTCAAATTTTGTGATCGTAGCAATGCCAGATTTGCCTTCCAGCAAATTTGACCAAGCTACATCAACTGAATTACCAACAGGTGAGATGAGACCAAGACCGGTGACTACAACCCGGCGTCGGCCATTTGATGCTGACACAGTAATACCTAGGCTAGGGAATTAACCCTGAGCTTTTGATTTAGCGAAGTCGATCGCGAGCTGAACTGTGGTAATTTTTTCGGCTTCCTCATCAGGAATTTCGATGCCAAATTCATCTTCCAAAGCCATAACCAGCTCAACAGTGTCAAGAGAGTCAGCGCCCAGGTCATTCACAAAAGAAGATTCATTCTTGATATCTCCTTCAGCGACGCCCAATTGCTCAGCGACGATTTTCTTAACGCGTTGTTCGATGTTATCCATTAAGTCCCCCAAGGGTTGTAAAAAAACGATTGAAGGATTTTATCAGCTTGGCGGGCTTATTTAGCAAAACCGCCAAAAAATGACCAAATCCTTGTTTGTCATTAGGCTAAATAGAGTCCGCCATTGACGTGTAGGGTATTCCCAGTGATGTATCCCGCTGCTGGAGAGGCTAAAAACGCCACTGCTTGGGCTACATCCTCTGGACTCCCCAATCTGGCCAGCGGAATGTTCACTTTTAGGGCATTTTGCTGTTCTTCGCTCAAAGCGCGCGTCATATCGGTATCAATAAATCCCGGCGCTACGCAGTTAACAGTGATATTACGACTACCGATTTCACGCGCCAAAGCACGGGTCATTCCAGAAACGCCGGATTTTGCAGCAGCGTAGTTTGCTTGCCCAGCGTTGCCCATATGACCCACGATCGAGGTGATATTAATAATGCGGCCAGCGCGTGCTTTCATCATGGGGCGTAATACCGCTTGAGATAACCGAAAAACAGAACTTAAGTTAGTGTCAATGACATCAGCCCACTCTTCTGTTTTCATCCGCATGGCCAAGTTATCGCGAGTAATGCCAGCGTTATTCACCAAAATATTGATGCCGCCATACTCTTTCACAATCTGATCAATGATTTCTTCACAAGCATTTGGTGCAGTCACATTCAGCACCAATCCTGCACCCCCTGAAGGCTTTAAACGTGCATCAATTGCTTTGGCACCATCATCTGAAGTTGCGGTTCCAATCACCTTGGCGCCACACTTAACTAACTCTTCTGCAATCGCTTGACCAATACCACGCGAGGCTCCGGTCACCAAGGCAATTTGTCCACTTAAGTCGAGATTCATTTTGTCTTCCGCTCTGTTGTTACTGTATTAGTTGGCTTTTATTTGAGTGTAGCGAGCACTTCGTTCAGACTAACTTCATCAAATACGGGTACACCAGTCACCTGATCATTAATCCGCTTAGTCAGTCCCGCTAACACCTTGCCTGGGCCGCACTCCACTACTTGAGTAATGCCTTGAGCGGCCATCGCTTGAATGGTCTCTTGCCAACGGACTGGTTTAGCTGCTTGACGCACTAATGCATCCTTAATCGCTGCCGGATCGTTCAAGACCTCTACATCTACGTTATTAATCACCGCAATCTTAGGCGCTTTAAATTCGATATTCGTTAAGTAGCTTTTAAGCTTTTCAGAGGCTGGCTGCAACAAAGAAGAGTGGAAGGGCGCAGACACTGGAAGTGGTAATGCGCGTTTTGCACCTGCGGCCTTTAATAACTCGCAAGCTTTTGTTACGGCATCACTTGCACCAGCAATCACGACTTGACCTGGTGCATTAAAGTTCACTGCCTCAACAACGCCACCTGAAGTGGTACTCGCTTCAGCACACACCTGAATCACAGTTGCATCATCTAATCCCAGAATAGCAGCCATACCACCAGTTCCTACCGGCACTGCACTTTGCATTGCTTGTGCACGAAAACGTACCAAGGGAACCGCATCTTTAAATGCAATCACGCCCGCTGCAACCAAGGCAGAATATTCACCAAGACTATGGCCCGCCATCACCTTAGGGGCAGAACCACCCGCAGCCAACCAAGCACGATAAAAAGCGACTGCAGCAGTTAGCATCACTGGCTGTGTATTGGTCGTTAAGGAAAGCGCCTCTGCAGGGCCTTCAGCAATCAACTTTGCGACATCCTCGCCTAAGGCTTCGGAGGCCTCTTGTAATGTCGCGCGCACTTCAGGTCGTGCAGAAATAGCATTGAGCATGCCAACAGATTGAGAACCTTGACCGGGGAAAACGAATGCAAATGTCATGAGATTAATTTACTAAAAATTGGAAATAGAATGAATGCTGTATTAATACTTTAAGGCTACTGCGCCCCAAGCAAAACCACCCCCAACACCCTCAAGTAAGAGATGTTGACCACGTTGAATTTGACCAGAACGCACACCGGCATCTAGAGCTAATGGAATAGAAGCTGCTGAAGTATTGCCATGCTCATGCACTGTCACAATGACTTTATCCATCGACATACCCATCTTTTTGGCTGTACCTTCCATGATGCGGATATTGGCTTGATGTGGCACTAACCAATCGATCTGTTCAGGCTTGAGATTGGCTTTTTCTAGAACCTCATGAGCCACTTGCTCTAATACTTTGACTGCCAATTTAAATACTGCTTGGCCATCCATCGTCATAAATGGAGAGCCATGGACTGCACCGTTACCGGCACGACCAGGTACACATAATATGTTGCGCTGACTACCATCAGCATGCAAAGCGGTAGCTAGAATGCCAGGTTCATTCGAGGCCTCAAGTACGACAGCACCAGCTCCATCACCAAACAAGACGCAAGTACCACGATCTTGGAAATCTAAAATGCGCGAGAAAGTCTCGGCACCAATCACCAAGACTTATTTATAGGAGCCACATCGAATAAACGCATCTGCCGTAGCAAGGGCATAGGTAAAGCCTGCGCACACCGCTTGAACATCAAATGCGGCACAGGCAGTGTGAGCGCCTAATTTGTCTTGGACTACGCAAGCAGTGCTTGGAAAGCCGCCCAAATGATCTGGTGTAGACGTTGACAAGATGATCAAATCCAAATCTTCTGAAGTAATGCCTGCGCTCGTTAATGCGGCTTGCGCTGCTTTGACAGCAAGATCACTCGTCAGCTCATGTTCAGCAGCAAAGTGACGCGCAGAAATACCGCTACGAGTAGTAATCCACTCATCGCTAGTCTCTAAACCAGATTTAGCTAAACGCTCGACTAAATCTTGATTGGTTAAGCGCTGTTCTGGAAGATAGCTGCCAGTGCCAGCGACTCTTGCAAAAATACTCATTCTTTTGTCTCCGCCACAAAGGCTGCGGCAATACGTTCAACCATGCGGTTTTTAGCTGCTTCATAAGCACGCTCCAAAGCAAAGCCAAAGGCAAAGCGATCGGCAGAGCCATGGCTCTTAATGACACATCCCCGCAAACCTAACAATACAGCACCGTTATAGCGACGATGATCTACGCGCTTACGCACCCGCAGTAATGGCACCATGGCACAGACCGCCATCAGCTTGGTCAACCAGGAACGGTTAAATTCTTCTCGAATCATGCCACTCATCATCTTTGCCAAACCTTCGCTGGCCTTCAACACCACATTCCCCACAAATCCATCGCACACCACAATATCAGTGGTGCCCTTAAAAATATCATTTCCTTCTACGTTGCCATAAAAGTTCAAATGGGTCTGGCGTAGCAACTCACTGGTTTGCTTTACTACGTCATTACCCTTAATCACTTCTTCACCAATATTCAGAAGGCCAATAGATGGATTTTGCTTACCATCAACTACCTGAACCATGACGTTTGCCATTTGTGCGAACTGTACTAGATGCATCGGCTCACAGTCCGCATTAGCACCTAAATCTAACATCGTGGTTCCACCCCCTAATTCATTGGGAATGGCGGTAGCAATGGCTGGACGATCAACACCATCAAGGGTTTTTAAGATGTAGCGAGAAATCGCCATCAATGCGCCAGTATTGCCAGAAGAGATCACTGCATCAGCAATGCCTTCTTTGACTTGCTCAATCGCAACCCGCATCGATGAATCTTTTTTGCGGCGCAAAGCAACCTCGATAGGGTCATCCATCAAAACGACTTCACTCGCAGAGATAATGTGAATACGCTCCATCGGAGCATCAGGGAATTTGCTCAAGGCTTGCTGAATTAACTCAGGACTACCCACTAAGGTAATCTTTGCATCAACATGTTTGGCCAAAAAATCGCAGGCAGCAGG
>CALQED020000014.1 GCA_943329505.2 Polynucleobacter meluiroseus
CTCTTCTATGCGCAAAGTGAATTAATGCTTGTTTACGTTGGGCGCCACAAAATAAGCCACCACTACAACGCGCAACTGCTTCATCGGCTAAACGTTCAATATGAGAATCACACACTGGGCAGCGCTCTGGCATCACAAACACCTTCGCATCCGCAAGTCGTCGCTCTTTAATCACTGAGACTACCTCAGGAATCACATCCCCAGCCCTGCGCACTGAAACTGTATCGCCAATGCGCACATCCTTGCGTTTGACTTCATCTTCATTGTGGAGAGTGGCATTGGTTACTGTTACTCCGCCTACTTCGACTGGAGCTAGCCTTGCTACCGGGGTGATAGCGCCAGTGCGCCCTACTTGTACATCGATACCTAAAACGGTCGTAAGCGCTTCCTGAGCGGGATACTTATGCGCCAAGGCAAAGCGTGGGGCTCTAGAAACAAAACCTAGTTTGGTCTGCTCTGCAAATGCGTTGACTTTATAGACCACTCCATCAATGTCATAAGGGAGTGAATCGCGCTTCACGCCAATTTCTTCGTAGAAAGCCAAAATCTCCTTTACAGAATGGAGCACACGTCGCTCTGAACACACTGGCAACCCCAGTCCAACATAGGCATTGAGTAACTCTTCATGAGTTTTAGGCAACCAAGACTGTGGCTCAAGCGCTCCCAAGCCATAAGCAAAGAAAGAAAGTGGTCTTTTAGCAGTGATCTTCGAATCCAACTGACGCAAACTACCAGCAGCGGCATTGCGAGGGTTGGCAAATTCTTTTTCACCTAAGGCAGCTGCCTCTTGATTCATTTTTTGAAAGTCTTTGAGAAACATAAAGACCTCGCCACGCACCTCTAACACCTGGGGAATATTTTTACCCGTTAATTTCAGAGGAATAGCGCGAATCGTTTTGATATTCGCCGTGACATCTTCACCGCTAGCGCCATCACCTCGTGTAGCCGCCCTTACCAAGGAGCCATTCTCATAACGTAAAGAGATCGCTAAACCATCGAACTTCAATTCACCAGCATAAGTAACATGGTCTACATGCAAACCTTCACGACAACGACGATCGAAGGCAATGAGCTCCGCCTCTTCGAATGCATTATTGAGCGAGAGCATTGGTACTTCATGAGTAACGGAATCAAATTCTTTTAAAGCAGTACCACCCACACGTTGAGAAAGTGATTCTGATGTGACCCACTCTGGATGTTCTGACTCAATGCCTAATAACTCGCAATACAGTCGATCGTATTCGACATCAGGAAGGAGTGGATTATCAAGTACGTAGTAAGCATGCTCAAGTCGTGCAAGCTCAGCTTGTAAAAATGCGTAACGCTCCGCTAAATTTGTCGGACTATTGGACGACAAGGTAATTCCTTAACTAAATAGTCTAGCGGCTGTTGAAGAGCCCGCTGGAACGCCAGACCTTTCAAGGGTGGCATAAAGTACATCAAGGTGCTGGCGGATGCTAATGACTGCAGCTTCGCTTAAATTAATCCCATTGTCATCGACTAAACGGCCATGGGATGCTTGTGCAATCTCCATGCCTTCACCCAACATTCTCTCGAAGCCACGCTCATCATGTGCAACCAAAGGAACTTCTAATAACAAGGTCAATTGTGTCACCAGCTGATTCGGATCTAGACCTGCGCTATTAAAAATCAAGGTGCCATTGCTATAGAACTCATACTGTCTGCCATTGCGAGCTAACTTAAAACCACGCTGACGCATCAGGGCATCAAAATTACCCCAAGGGCAAGCTTCATCAAAGAGCACATTAATACTAAGTTGAATATCACTATCTGCCGCCATCACATCCAATTCTTTTGCACTTTCTAGCATGGCATTAACGCTAGGCATGTCAATCTGTGAACCCAGCGTATCTGCAAGCGCTTGGGCACGAGAACAAAAATCAGATAGTTCTAGGACGCCAATGGGGCCGCGACGATTTGCCAATTGAATCGCTAACTGCAACTCTGAGTAAGAGGATTGAGGATTAAGCGCTTCCCAATCCTCGGCAGCGTCTTGATCAGCATTCAAACCTTCACACATCCACCTTGCAGAAGATTGAGCCTGCAAATCGGTCCAAGCTTGAATTTCTTCTAAGATTTCAGCCCCACTAATAGCCTCATCAAATCGCAGTGTAATAACGCAGTCAATCCGCGGATCAATTGCAAATTTTTCAGGGGTAGCCATGGCTCCTGGTAACCCATCACCAAAACTAGGTTCTGTGCGGCCTAAAACATCAGCATCACCAAACCCCTGCCCAAGACTAGGTTCGCGGATAAAGCGTTCGTCCAAGGAGTATTCGCTCTGTTCTTGAGCTTTACGACGAGCACGAGAGTATTTGAAATTCAAAATCGCTACTAATATTAAAATCAGTAGCCCAATAGCGGCCAACGCAAACTGCAAATCAGACAAACCCAAGACCGTCATGATTTGTTCTACAAACACTTAGGCGGCCTCCACCATTGAAACAGCTGATGCGATATCAACCGCAACAATTCTAGAGACACCTTGTTCTTGCATAGTGACACCAATCAATTGATGGGCAATTTCCATTGTGATCTTGTTATGTGAGATGAAGACAAACTGGGTCTTATCCGACATCTTGGAAACCATCTTGGAGTAGCGCAAGGTATTGGCATCATCCAAAGGTGCGTCCACCTCATCCAATAAACAGAATGGCGCTGGGTTCAATAAGAAGAGGGAGAAAACGAGTGCAATTGCAGTCAAAGCCTTCTCACCACCAGAGAGCAAATAAATCGTGCTATTTTTCTTGCCTGGAGGTTGGGCCATAACCTGAACACCAGCATCCAAAATCTCTTCGCCTGTCATCACCAACTCAGCATGACCTCCACCAAATAACTCAGGGAATAATTTACCAAAATGGCCATTGACTTGGTCAAAGGTGGCTTGTAATAAATCACGGGTCTCAGCATCAATCTTTGCAATGGCGTCTGTCAAAGTCTGCATCGCTTCATTCAAGTCGGCAGATTGTGCATCCAAGAACTGTTTACGCTCTCGTGAGCTTGCCAACTCATCGAGCGCAGCCATATTGACTGGACCTAATGATTGAATCTCAGTATTCAAACGATTGACTTCGGTCTGCAAGGCTCCTACCTTGAGATCAGGACTAAAGTTCGCCTCCAAAGCAATCAGGTCAGCTTCGGCATCAGTCAACAATGTGGCGAATTGCTCATAATTCAAACGGGCTGCCTGTTCGCGTAATTGCAAATCGACAACTTTATCGCGCATCGGCTGCAAGCTACGTTCAATTTGGAGTCGGGCTTCATCTGCTTCACGCAATTGATGCAACAAAGCATCTTGCTCAGTGCGCGCATTTGCCAAAGCCGCTTCACGAGCGCTCCGCGCCAATAGCAAACCTTGTAATTTTTCTTGAGCCTCTTCATCACTCAATGACTCTAACTCTTGAGTAGCAAGATCATATTTGTCCTGAATCTCCATGATCTGAGTACGTGCAGTACTTTGATCACGTTGCAAGTCAGCAATCCGCTGTTGTAATGAGCGCGTTGCAAAGGCAGCTTCTTGTGCGGCCATTTCTGCTGCGCGCAATGATTCACGCAAACCGTCACGCCCTTGGGTAGCAATCTCTAGTTTTTCTTGAGCGGATGCTAATTCTGTTTGGAGGCCTTGTTTAGATTCTTCAGATTGAACCAACTCATTAGCGGACTGTTCCTGAGTTTGATTTAATTGCTCACCTTGCTGGCGTAACTCGCCTAACTCGCTCTGAATTTGTGCGGCACGTTGGCTATATTGCTCTTCAGCTTGAGTCAACTGCATTCTTTCAACTTCGAAACCATGCGCCTCTTGCACGGCATGCTCAGCGTTGATACGAGCCTGCTCAGCGGCCTGATGGGCTGCATGATAGTTCGCAGCACATTGATCTAATTCGCCCTGCAACTCACTTTGCATCAATTGTTGAGCACGTAACTGCTTCTCTAGACTCTCCATCTCTTGGGCACGAGCCAGCATACCTGCTTGCTCAGAATCTGCAGCATATAACTGAACGCCAACACGACTTACGAGGTGACCCTGCTGAGTCACAAATGCACCACCAGCCGGCAATTTTTCACGACGGTGTAAAGCATCCTCTAAGCTGGTAGCGATATAAATATTGTCTAACCACTCTTGCAACACCGAAGTTAATCTTGCGGCACCAGCACTTTGAACGCGACTTAATAAAGGCGTGAAATCTGTTGGAACATGTGTTTGTGCAGGCGTAATTTCTTCGGTAAGTAATATAGCCAAACGACTAGGAGGGGCATCGTTAGCCAATGCCAATGTTTCTTGTACGCTCTTAGCCGTTACCGCAGCCAAACGCTCACGTAAAACAGATTCCAAAGCAGTTTCCCAGCCGCTCTCTACTTTCAGCTCTTGCCAAAGACGCTTGCTTTCTTTAAGCCCCTTACTTTCTAGCCACGGGCCAATCTTGCCTTGGGCCTGAACGCTAGCCTGTAATGCGGTCAAAGCAGTTAATTTAGCCTCGGTTTGGGCTAAATCTTGATTGGCTGTCTGAATCTTTTGTTGAGCAGTATTGCGCGCTTCATCAGCAGCAGGAACACGTTGCTGCGTTTCACCTGCGCGTTGCTTTGACTCTTCAACTTTGCGCTGAGCCATCACCTGACGATCCATTGCCATTTGCAAAGCTTCTGCATCTGGTCTGCGCATCCCATCTAGTTCACCAGTTAAGCGTGCTTCACGCCCTTTGAGCTCATCAGCCTGCGCTGACATGGCGCGGATACGCTCACCTAAACTGGCTAAGCGTTGCTCAATCGACGCTAGTGTTTCGCGGGCATGATTGAGTTCACGAGAAGCAGTTTGATAAGCCTCTTCGCGACTCGGCATTTGATCTTGCAGACCGTTCAGATCAACCAATAAGGTCTGCTCTTTTGCCGAAGCTTCGCTCAGCTCATGCTCAGCAGTACGCTGGGCTTGAGCAGCATCAGTTTCTTGTACAGTCCAACGTTGTAATTGCGCTTGCAAGTCTTGAGTTTGCTGTTGCAAACGTTGACGCGCTTCTTGAACATAATGAATCTGTGACTCTACTTGGCTCACATCAGAGTTTGTTTGGTAGAGCTCGCCCTGTGCTTCAGAAACTTTATCTTGTAAGGCGTACTGCTGTGTCCGCATAGTTTCAAGTTCAGCCTCGGCGTGACGTAACTTAGCAGTCTGTTCTTCTAGATGGACTTGGGTGTCGCGGATACCATTAGCATGACGCTCTTGCTCTTTACCAGCTTCAGTTTGACGCACAAACCACAATAATTGTTGCTGTGATTTCATTTGTGTTGAGAGCTCTGCATGACGCTCGGCAACCGTTGCTTGTTTTTCTAAACGTGTCAGCTGCTGATCAAGCTCGCGCAAGATATCTTCAACGCGAGTTAAGTTTTCTACCGTATCTTCTAAACGTGACGCGGTTTCTTTGCGACGCTCTTTATATTTAGAAACACCAGCAGCCTCTTCCAAGAAGACTCGTAATTCTTCGGGCTTGGATTCTAAAATACGATTGATCGTGCCTTGACCAATAATGGCGTAACCTCTTGGGCCCATACCGGTGCCCAAGAAAATATCCTGCACATCTTTACGACGCACCACTTGATTATTCACGTAGTAACTTGAATTACCGTCACGGGTTAAAACACGCTTGACACCTAATTCAGTAAAAGCACTCCATTGGCCTTGTGCGCGCCCATCAGAATTATCAAAAATGAGTTCTACGCTGGCACGACCAGATGGTTTTCGTAGGCCAGAGCCATTAAAAATAACGTCCTGCATAGATTCACCACGCAATTCGCTGGCTCGGGATTCACCCAAAACCCAGCGTACGGCGTCAATAATGTTCGACTTTCCGCATCCGTTAGGGCCCACAACACCAATTAATTGGCCAGGCATTTCGAAATGGGTTGGGTCAACAAAAGACTTAAAACCGGAAAGTTTGATAGATTTCAGTTGCACGGCGTACTTTGCAGGGAAAAAAGGGGTTCAAATAAAGGGGTAAAAAATTACTTCTAAAGTGGGAAGATGATAGCAAGCTTGAGGCTACTTAGACGTGTTTTTGCCCCATCGATATAATGATAAATCTACCTCCAGGGACAAAATCCCTTAACAATCTGATAGTTAACCGAAAAGTATGAGCCAATCACCACAAAGCATCATTGAAGAAGCCTGGGAAAACCGCGCAAACCTCTCACCAGACAGCATCTCTGGGGGTATCCGTAACGCTGTAAATGCCGTCTTGGAGGGCCTCAATTCAGGCACTATTCGAGTCGCTGAGCGCCGTGATGTCGGTAAGTGGGAAGTTAACCAATGGGTCAAAAAAGCCGTATTGCTCTCTTTCCGCTTAGAAGACAATATCCCGATGAGCGCTGGTGGTTATACCCAGTTCTATGACAAGGTTCCTAGCAAATTTGAGGGCTATACAGCCGCAGACTTTGCTGCTGGTGGTTTTCGCGTAGTTCCCCCTGCGGTCGCACGCCGAGGCTCTTTTATCGGCAAAAATGCAGTTTTAATGCCTTCTTACGTCAATATTGGTGCTTATGTAGGCGAAGGCACCATGGTAGACACCTGGGCAACGGTCGGTTCTTGTGCCCAAATTGGTAAAAACGTTCATCTTTCAGGTGGTGTTGGTATCGGCGGTGTTTTAGAGCCAATTCAAGCTGGCCCCGTCATTATTGAAGATAACTGCTTTATTGGTGCCCGCTCTGAAGTGGTTGAAGGGGTAGTCATCGAAGAGAACGCCGTACTATCTATGGGCGTCTATATTGGTCAAAGTACCAAGATTTATGACCGTGAGACGGGTGAAATTCATTACGGACGGGTTCCAGCGGGATCGGTTGTTGTTCCTGGCTCGCTTCCTTCCGCATGCGGTAAGTACAGTTTGTATGCTGCCATCATCGTGAAAAAAGTGGATGCTCAAACCCGAGCAAAAACGGCTATTAACGAACTGCTACGCGACTAAGTTAGAGTCTCAATGAGCGCCACCCTCGAGCTTACAAAAGCTCTCATTGCCTGCCATTCCGTTACACCGGCTGATGGCGGCTGCCAAGATTTAATTGCTCAACGTCTAGAAGCACTAGGCTTTCATATTGAAAGTGTTGTGAGTGGGCCCGACACCTTCCAAGTGACGAACTTGTGGGCCATCAAAAAAGGTAAAGCTGGCGATCAAGGCAAGGTGCTCATGTTTGCTGGCCATACCGATGTCGTACCCACTGGCCCACTTGAAAAATGGACCAGCAACCCTTTCATGCCAACCATTCGCAATGACATGCTCTATGGTCGTGGCGCTGCCGATATGAAAACCTCTTTAGCCGGCTTTGTGGTTGCTACCGAAGAGTTTGTCACTGCACATCCAGATCACAAGGGGTCAATTGCCTTCTTAATTACTAGTGATGAAGAAGGTCCTGCGAATGATGGCACCGTCATCATGTGCGAGCGCTTACAAAAGCATGGTCAGCGTTTGGATTACTGCGTCATTGGCGAACCCACTTCAGTAGAGCAATTAGGCGACATGATTAAGAATGGGCGCCGAGGCTCTTTGTCAGGAAAACTCAAGATCAAAGGTACTCAGGCGCATATTGCTTATCCTCATTTAGGCAGCAATCCAATTCATCTAGCCGCACCTGCAATTACTACATTAGTAGAAACAGAATGGGATCAAGGAAATCAATACTTCCAACCGACGAGTTTTCAGATCTCCAATGTTCATGCTGGCACTGGTGCTAACAATGTCATTCCTAGCGAGCTCATCATTGACTTCAACTTCCGCTTCTCAACTGAGAGCAAGCCTGAACAACTCCAAGATCGTCTTGAGAGCATTCTCAAAAACGTAAGTCTTGATTTCGAGATTGACTGGGTGCTAGGTGGTAGCCCCTTCATTACGGGTGATGGCGAACTTGCAGGCGCTTTACGCAAAGCTATTAAAGCTGAAACTAAAGTAGACACCAAACTCTCAACTACTGGCGGAACTAGTGATGGGCGTTTTATCGCCAAAATCTGTAAAGAGGTTGTGGAGTTTGGGCCACTCAATGCAACAAGCCACAAAATCGATGAATGCGTCATCGTAGATGATGTTGAGCCGCTCAAAAATATCTATCGCAAAACACTAGAGCAACTCATTGCTTAGTCTGATCACCGCGATCAATTCTTTTTAATTTATCAACCCTATTTCAGTCATCATGGATCCTGATCCTTCCCAAGCCTTTACAGTTAATCAGTGCATTGACCAGATCGCACAAAAATTAGCGGTAGCAAAATTGCATTATGGGCACGGCGCCATCGATGCGCAAAGTGAAGCCTTGTGGATTGTCAGCAAGCAATTGGATCTCAGCCCCACAGAAACACTCGATCATCTAGAACAAACTCTTTCGCATGAGCAACACCAAAAAGCATTGACGATTGCAGACCAAAGAATTATGACTCGTAAACCTCTGGCCTACATCTTAGGTGAAGCATGGTTAATGGGTGTGCCATTTTTCTGTAGTGAGCAAAGTATTGTCCCGCGCTCATGGATTGCCGAGCTGATTGTGGACGGATCCTTGGAGCCTTGGTTACCTGCTGATGGCAAGGCATTAGATCTTTGTACTGGCAATGGCTCCTTAGCAAGCTTACTCGCTCTGTCTTGCCCAGATATTCATGTGAGTGCATGTGATATCAGCATGCCAGCTCTTTCTGTAGCTGCGCGCAATGTTGATCGTCATGGTTTGAACTCTCAAGTGGAGTTATTAGATGGAGATCTTTGGGATGCACTGCCAGAGCCTAATGAAGATAACTTGTTTGATCTGATTATTTGTAACCCCCCTTATGTCAATGCAAGTTCAATGAGTGCACTCCCAGCTGAATATCAAGCTGAGCCAGCATTAGCACTGGCAGGTGGTGATGATGGAATGGATTTAATTCGGAGAATTATTGCGCATGCGCCTGATTACCTCTCAGAGCGTGGCGCTATTCTGCTGGAAATTGGCAATGAATATGAGAACTTCAAAAAAGCATTTCCACAAATTTCAGTGATCTGGATGCCAGTTTCTGCAGGCGAAGAGCAAGTGCTCTTAATTCAAGCGGAAGATTTACGGTAAAAAGTAAAACGCTTCACCAGATTACGATTAAGTAAGCTCTCATTAACTAAGCTCCGCAGCTGCCGCAATCGCCTGATCGATTCGCTCTACTGGTATTACCTTCAAACCTGGAATCTTAGTCTTTGGCATGTTTGCTTTTGGAATGATGGCCACGGTAAAGCCTAGCTTAGCAGCCTCCTTAAGACGCTCTTGACCTCGTGGGCATGGGCGAATTTCTCCAGCTAATCCTACCTCACCAAATACAATCAGCTCCTTAGGTAAAGCACGATTACGAATCGATGATTGAATCGCCAGAAGCACTGCTAAGTCAGCTGCTGGCTCAGAAATTTTGACTCCACCCACGGCATTTAAGAAAACATCCTGATCAAAGCACGCAACGCCAGCATGACGATGCAAGACTGCCAAAAGCATCGCTAAACGTGCCTGCTCCAAGCCGACCGCTAAACGACGGGGATTAGGTACATGTGCAGTATCTACCAACGCCTGGATTTCAACTAGTAGTGGTCTGCTACCTTCTTGCGTAACCAATACACAAGCGCCTGGAACCATTTGTTCATGCTGTGACAAGAAGATGGCTGAAGGGTTAGTGACACCGCGTAAACCTTTCTCCGTCATCGCAAATACACCGAGCTCATTTACAGCACCGAAACGATTTTTAATCGAGCGGACTAAGCGGAAGGAGGAATGGGTATCACCCTCAAAATACAGAACAGTATCGACAATGTGCTCTAAAACACGAGGGCCAGCTAAATGACCATCTTTAGTCACGTGACCCACCATTAAGACGCAGATGCCACTAGACTTCGCTGCTCTGGTTAATTGAGCTGCACACTCTCGCACTTGCGCTACAGACCCTGGTGCCGAACTTAAGACTTCAGAGTACAAAGTTTGAATGGAGTCCACCACCAATACTTGCGGCCTGACAGTATCCATAATGGAAATGAGCTTTTCTAGCTGAATTTCTGCCAATACCTCTAGCTGCGGGGCATTGAGTGCAATACGTTTTGCGCGTAATGCAATTTGCGCAGCCGATTCTTCACCACTGCTGTAGAGCACATTCATGCCAGCTGCACTCATTTCCGCTAAGGCCTGTAGTAACAGAGTGGATTTACCAATACCAGGATCGCCGCCTAACAAGACGACGCCTCCAGGAACTAAGCCGCCACCTAATACACGATCGAACTCTTCCACGCCGGTGCTAAATCGCGGCAAATCTTCAGCAGTAATTGCAGAAAGCTTTTGTCTTGGCAATGATTGCGCCAAGCCCTGAAACCGAGCATTCGATGTAGTCTCTGGCAAACCCTCTTCCAAAGTGTTCCATGCCTGACAAGACGGACATTGACCCTGCCATTTTGCAGAAGTGCCGCCACAAGATTGGCAGATATAAACTGTTTTGACTTTAGCCAAGAGATGCCTAGTTAATTAATCAAGCTGTGTGCCAGCTTTATTTTCTTGCGCACGTTTAGGGGCGTCTTTACGACGCTGCTCTAGATCAGCTGCTCTTGCAGCAGCCGCTTTTTGTTTCTCTTCGAACTCTCGTTGATTATCAGTACGTTCTGCTGCCTTCACAGGAGAAGCCCGCTCAGCAGCACGCTTTTGGTCTTCCTGATCTTTAACACTCTTGCGCAATTTTCGTTGCACCTCATGCAGGGCAAGCTCTTGTTCACTAATGGGGTCAATCTCTTTACGATAGTCTGCTCTAGCGCTACGCAAACAGTAGTTCACCCAATAGTTCTGATAACAATCAGAAGATGCTTTACCCCAGCGATACTTCGCCCATTCTCGTTGTAACTCGAGCTCTTGCTCGATCTTATCTAATTTGGCTAGCTCAGCTTCTTCAGCAGGGGTTGCGAATGCAATACCACCCAAAGCGCTAGTCAATAAAAATATTCCAATGAATATTTTGGATCGCAATAGAAAATGCTTCCTCAAATTTCCACCTTTGCGCCCATCTCAATCAAGCGATTAGCTGGTATATGAAAAAAGTCAGACTGACGACCCGCATTTTGATACATCCAGCAGAACAAACGTTCACGCCAAAGTGCCATACCAGGGATTGCCGATGGAACGATGGTGTCGCGAGATAGGAAGAATGAGGTATTCATCATCTCGAACTTCATATTAAAGTTGCCTTCAATCAAACTAATAATACTTGCCATATCAGGAGTTTCTTTAAAGCCATAAACGGCTCTCACCACAAATATATTTCCACCTAAGTCTTTAAGCGTAATACGTTCATGATTATTGACATAAGGTACATCCCATATACTGACTTTAAGGAAGAACACTCTCTCATGGAGCACATGATTGTGTTTGAGATTATGCAAGAAAGAGACTGGCAAATAATCCACATGGGCAGTTAAGAAAATGGCAGTGCCCTCCACACGATGAGGTGGATGGTCTAGTAAGCCACTGATAAAGCTTCCGAGCTGTATGCCGCCCTCGACAGAACGCTTACGCAAAATCTGGCGGCCGCGATACCAAGTAATCAAACAGGTAAAACATAGCAAACCTAATGCCAATGGATACCATCCACCATCTTTAATCTTAATCAGATTAGC
>CALQED020000015.1 GCA_943329505.2 Polynucleobacter meluiroseus
TAGGTGATGAACAGTTTCTTGCGCGCGTACTGGAACCATTTGCTTGATAAATCCAAAGAAGTGATTCCAGTCCATCAACAAATAAAACATGACAAACACGATTAAAACGGCATTCACAAACCCGGCAATCACTGAGCTCCCAGACATGAGTACGGTTTCAAAAGTACTCGTCATGAGTGCATCGGCGTTATCGCTAATGTGAGTAGAAATTTTTTGGGAGACTGTCGTTTTTAAAGCACCCCAATTAATATTCAGATCAAACTCTGCTAATTTGGGCCCAAGCCAGGCCTGGGTATTTGCAATCCAATCTGGTAATTGAGTCTTGATGAGGGGTATTTCGGTTTTGAGCAGCCCAACAAAGAGGCTCAAAATAGCGATGACCACGCCTAAGCCAAAAATCACGGTCAATCCAGCCGCAACCGGTGCAGGCAATCGACGTCTTTCTAGCCATAGAAAAGCGGGCCGTAGGATATAGGCCAGGATGAATGCAGCTAGAAAGGGGGTAAAAAGTTCAGCCATTACAAGTAATCCTCTAGAATTCAATGATTCTACCGACCCAACAGCAATTTTTACTAATATTCCAGCTAAGACATGACTTCATCTACTAATTCTTCCCCAAAAGGCCTTTCCTACCGCGACGCTGGCGTCGATATTGACGCGGGGGATGCTTTAGTTGATCGTATCAAGCCTTTGGCTAAAAAGACTATGCGGGAGGGTGTTTTAGCCGGAATTGGTGGCTTCGGTGCCTTGTTTGAGGTCCCGAAGCGCTATAAGGAGCCCGTTTTAGTTTCTGGTACTGACGGGGTCGGTACCAAGTTACGCTTGGCATTTGAGTGGAATCGTCACGATACGATCGGTCAAGATTTAGTGGCGATGAGCGTCAATGACATTTTGGTCCAGGGTGCTGAGCCCCTTTTCTTTTTAGATTACTTTGCTTGCGGCAAGCTGACGGTTGATACTGCGGCCACCGTTGTTGGTGGAATTGCTAAAGGGTGCGAATTATCTGGCTGCGCTCTCATCGGTGGTGAAACTGCAGAAATGCCCGGTATGTATCCTCCAGGTGAATATGACTTAGCTGGCTTTGCGGTGGGCGCAGTTGAGAAATCGAAAATTATTACTGGCAACACGATTGTTCCTGGTGATGTAGTGTTGGCAATCGGTTCCAGTGGTGCACATTCCAATGGCTATTCTTTGGTGCGCAAAATTATTGAACGTGCAGGCGCAAAACCAACAGATGATTTGGGCGGCCGTTCATTGGGTGATGTTGTCATGGCGCCAACCGAAATTTATGTGAAGCCTCTTTTGAAGTTAATCTCTGAGATGGATGTCAAAGGGATGGCACACATTACTGGTGGCGGCTTGGTTGATAACGTACCACGCGTGTTGCCAGAAAATACACAAGCAGTTCTTCATCGTGATAGCTGGCAAATGCCGGAACTCTTTCGCTGGTTGCAGATGAAAGGCGGCGTCGCTGACGCAGAGATGGTGCGTGTATTTAACTGCGGTATTGGCATGGTAGTGATTGTTGCTCCTAGCCAGGCAGATGCCGCTATTAAATCGTTGACCGCCCAAGGTTTAAAAGCCTGGACTGTTGGTGAGGTGCTTGAACGTCCTGAGGGTGCTCCACAAACCATTGTGATCTAAATCACCACGCTGATTTACTCCCTACTTATTTTTTTAAATGACTTTTGCAGTAATCTAAGGCCGCCTTCAGTTCAGCTGGATTGAAAGGGTCAAAGGTTTTTCTGCCCGCAATGGCTCTTAGCCAAGTGAGCTGCCGTTTGCCGAGCTGTCTAGTCGCCGCTAATGCTTTGTAGCGCATTTGCTCTGCATCAATATCGCCATTGAGATATTCCCAGGCTTGGCGATAACCCACTGAACGAATTGCTGGTAGATCTGCATGAAGTGCAAGATTATTTTTTAGCATTCTGACTTCATCCAAGAATCCTGCGAGTAGCATTTCATCAAAACGTTTTTCTAAATTCTGATGAAGTCGTTTACGGTCACTTGGCTCAAGTGCAACTAAGTTAATCCACGCCGGTATTGCCGATCCTTCCCTACCGTCTTCACTAGGAGAATCTGCCAGTAATACTGACATGGGTTTGCCAGTGATTTCAAATACCTCAAGCGCACGTTGCACTCTTTGTGAATCATTGGGCTGTAAACGTGCTGCAGTTTCTGGATCTACTTGGACTAGCTTGGTATGCATTGCAGGCCAGCCTAGCGTACCACCTTCTTTATCTAGTCGCGCCCGAATTTCTGGGTTGGCGGCAGGCAAAGCAGAGAGACCATGTGCCCAGGCCCTCCAATACAGCATGGTTCCGCCAACCACAACAGGAATATTTCCACGGCTCTGAATTTCTTCGCAGAGCCGCTTTGCATCTTTGGCGAAGCGTGCGGCCGAATAAACCTCATTGGGCTCAAGGATATCGATCAGGTGATGAATCACTGCCGCTTGTTCTGCTTTGGTAGGTTTTGCACTACCAATATCTAGCCCGCGATATACCAATGCAGAGTCCATGCTGATGAGCTCAAGCCTGAGCCCAAGCGATTTAGCGTACTCGGCCAAGGACATGGCGAGATGGGTTTTGCCTGAACCAGTAGGCCCAACAATACACAGTATGGGGTTTGCTTCTAGTGGCTGCATAGGCTGAATGTAGGGTTCAGTTTGCATGCTTCATTATAAGAGCCTGTTAATATCCGCAACAAACCTATCTTTGGAGTGCAAGTTGATTGATGCCCTTTTGCAACTAAGTGATTTATTGCTACATATTGATCGCCATTTAGATATTGTGATCTCCCAATATGGCCCTTGGGCTTATGGATTGCTATTTGCGATTGTGTTTGCAGAAACCGGCCTAGTAATTGCCCCATTTTTACCAGGGGACTCTCTCTTGTTTATTGCGGGTGCTTACTGTGCAACCGAACACTTCAATATTTGGACTTTATGTATTGGTCTCTTGATTGCTGCAATTGCTGGCAACACAGTGAACTACTTCATTGGTCGATGGATCGGCAAGAAAGTATTTAGTTCTAAGTCACGTTGGATTGATCAAGGCGCATTACTCAAGACACATGCTTTTTATGAAAAGCATGGCGGCAAGACCATCATCATTGCGCGCTTCTTGCCCATCATTAGAACCTTTGCACCATTTATTGCGGGCGTATCAGAGATGAACTTCTCACGCTTTCAGTTCTTCAATATCACCGGCGCCATACTCTGGGTTTGTGGTTTAGTCATTGCTGGATACTTCTTTGGCAATATTCCGATCATCCGCCAAAACTTAAATGTGATTGTGCTGGTAGGAATTGGTGCAGCAGCAGTCCCAGTTGTATTGGCCGCACTCTATAAGATTTTTCAGCGCAAGCAACACTGAAGCAAACCAAACTCAGTCAATAACGGAGTTAGTGCAGCTTGGTTTGACTTTCTAAAGTAGCGATATGTTCACGAATATCACTCGCATCTTCTGCTTCTGGAGATTCGCTGAGGTAGCGATGCATATCAGCCAATGCAGGACGCAAATACTCTAGTTGTGCAAAGATCAGACCACGATCTCTGATCTCTTCAATCGAGTCTGGCAACAAAATCACGAGGCGTTCTTGAATGCCTAGTAAGCGTTCCCAGCGTTCATGCTCTGAGTAGATCATTTTGAGATTTCTGAGGAAGCGCGACAAGATCTCCCTGGAGCTAGAGGCCCGAAGAAAGACATTCAGAGGCAGGCTGAGCTCACCTCGATAGCCTTTAGCATCCAAATAGGGATCAAGCATTTCTTGTAGTTCATGCTTGGAGAGTGAGTCACCTGTCAAAGGATCCATGATGACTTCACCTTGTTGCAAGGAAATGCGCATCATGAAGTGATTCGGAAATGAAACGCCCCGAATCTTTAAACCAATTTGTTGACCTAATTCCATCATCAAAATAGCTAGTGAAATAGGAATACCTCTGCGATTTTCGAGCACATAGTGCAGATAAGAATTTTCAGGAGCATAAAAATCATTTGGATTTGGACCAAAGCCCAACTCGACATAAAAGAAATGCTTCAGAATTTGTAATCGTTGAATTGGGGACGTATCTGGCGAAATACGTTTCTTTAATTTATTTCCCAGCTCGTCAAGGTGATCGAGTATTCCCTGTACATCGAGATCCGGATATGCGTGCTGCGCTACTGCAATGGCAGCTTCCGTTAATGGGAAGTGCTCGTCTTCAGTGACTAATGAGGTGAAATAGTCGAGTTGTTGTGTTGGCATACATACTATTTTGCATGACGTAAGAATTTTTGCCAGCGAATTCCAACTAAAGCTAGGGCGCCAAAGTAAACCAAGGCTGCAGCCCCAAGCCAGAGGGCTAATAAACCAATCCGCGTCCAGGGCTCAGCCTGTAAGGCGATCCACTGATGCGCATGAGCGGCATAAAAAAGTACCGCAGAGAAGGGGATTAAAGCCAAAAAGAGCTTCCCTAAATAGCCTGCCCAGGCAGCGCTTGGGAGAGCTCCCCGTTTATGCAGCCCAACCCATAGCAGAGCAGCATTCAGGCAGGCCCCAGCACCAACCGACAGGGCCAGGCCTGCATGACCAAGCCAGGGTACAAATACTAAGTTGGCCAACTGTGTTGCGACCAAGACAAATAATCCAATTTTGACTGGGGTGCGGATATCTTGGCGTGAATAAAAGCCAGGTGCCAGTATCTTTACAAGAATTAATCCGATTAGACCAACACCATAGGCGGCCAATGCACGTTGCGTCATTAATACATCTAGCGCATTAAATTTTCCATAGTGATACAAGACTGCTGCCAATGGTTCACCAAAAATCAATAAGGTAATGGCACAAGGCGCCGCGAGTAGGAAAGTTAATTGCAATCCCCAAATCAATAGTTCACCAGCATGTACTAGATCATTTTTAGCATTGGCTTTGCTCAAGCTTGGCAGGAGCACTGTACCCAAAGCAACACCAAGGAGTGCAGTCGGAAATTCCATTAAGCGGTCTGCGTAGGAAAGCCAAGAGACGCTGCCCGTTTGTAGGCGTGATGCAATATTGGTATTAATGATGAGTGAGATTTGTGCAACAGAGACGGCAAAGACTGCTGGCCCCATCAGTTTTAAAACCCGCTTTGCTTCTGGATTGGCAATGGCAGTTTTGATGGCGCCAGGTAATAAACCAATGCGCGGCAAAAGTCCTAAACGAGCAAGTGCTGGAATCTGAATGACTAGTTGCAAAACGCCACCCAACAAAACACCAATACTGAGGGCATAAATCGGTTGCTCTAAATGGGGCGCTAAAAAGATGGCGCTTGCGATCAAGGAGAGGTTGAGCAAGACGGGTGTAAAAGCCGGGACTGCAAAGCGGTGGTAGGTATTTAAAATTCCCGCAGATAGGGAAACCATGGAAATCAGCCCAATGTAGGGAAACATGATTTGAGTCATCACTACGCTGGCGTCATAGGCAGGGCCGCCGCTAAAGCCCGTAGCAATGACCAGAATGAGCAGAGGAGCGCCAATGACCCCTAGTAATACCGTAAGGAGCAAAGCCCAAAATAAGAGCGTGGCAACTGCATTAATGAGGGTTTTGGCCTGGTTTTGGTCCGCATTGTTGGAAATTTCTCCCAAAATGGGTACAAAAGCCTGGGAGAAGGCCCCTTCGGCAAAGAGTCGACGAAGTAGATTCGGTAGTCTAAAAGCAACATTAAAGGCGTCAGTCCACTCTGAGGCCCCGAAACTGTGAGCAATCAAGGTTTCCCGAAGTAGCCCCGTAATGCGGGAGAGCATGGTCAGGGAGCTAACCTTGGCGGCGGCAGAAAGCAGGTTCATGAGCCGATTTTCACCTATTTATGGGTAGACTGGGCTTTTTTGCCCCTTTAAGGTAAAATCTTGGGTTTTGGTGGGCTTGCTTATGAAGCTGGCAGGTTCACGAGATTTTTAACTAATCGCATTTTGCAATTTATAGAGGCAAGGTTTAAAGATGGCCAATACAGCACAAGCGCGTAAACGCGCACGCCAGGCAGTAAAACAGAATGAGCACAACTCCAGTTTGCGTTCTAAGCTCCGCACTTCCATTAAGGCAGTTCGTAAGGCAATTGAAACTGGTGATAAAGCTGCTGCAGCGAAGGTGTTTGCAGCAACGCAATCTACTATCGACAAGATTTCCGATAAAAAGATCGCTCATAAAAATACTGCGGCTCGTCAAAAGTCACGTTTATCTGCAGCAATTAAGTCGATGGCAGCGTAATTTAGTAAACGTTTTAGGCTGGTCGAATCATCATTTCGACCTAAGCCCGCTCCTCATCAGAGCGGGTTTTTGTTTTTAGGGCTAGGTTTGGGGTTTGGGTTCAAACTCACAGGCCTCTTCAATCGGTAGACTGTTGTCTTTAGCAAAGTTCATGACAAAGTCGAGCGCTCTTGGATCGAGGTCGCCTAGTCTAGTATCGATAACAACGCATTTCACGGTTGCAATCAGCACTGGTCTGACATAAGGCGAATAAGTGAAGCGAGGGTCCCCAGAATCTCCTGGGGGGCGAAACGTAGCCATTACCCCGCAAAGACGCTCCGCCCAATCGCTTGGCCGAAATGGTTTGCCAGAAGTGTTAATGCCTTGAATGAAAAGCTTTTTATGGTTCAAGTTGCCGTAAAGATGTTGTTAAGAATCAGTATTGCTAAGCCCTCTAGCTTAACAGCCTGAGGTGGACGTAAGATGGCTCAATGTTCTATTTTCGTGCGGTTAAAAGTTTTAAGAAAAAAATGCAAGCCAAAACTTTAGTGGAAACTCAACGATGACATCACTGGCAAAGCCTCAAGTGCATGGTCAGGTAAAGCACTACCTGCAGTTTTCTGACCTCACTCGCGAGGAATATGACTACCTACTCAAAAGATCAGCACGGTTAAAAGTCAAGTTTAAGAGTTATGAGACTTGGCATCCTTTGCATGATCGTACTTTGGCAATGATCTTTGAAAAACATTCTACGCGTACTCGCCTCTCCTTCGAGGCAGGCATTCATCAGCTTGGAGGACACGCGGTATACCTCAATACCCGCGACACTCAATTAGGCCGTGGCGAGCCTGTAGAGGATGCTGCACAGGTGATTTCACGGATGACTGACATCATTATGATTCGTACCTTTGGTCAGGAGACTATTGAGCGCTTTGCTGCGAACTCTCGTGTACCCGTGATTAATGGCTTAAGTAATGAATTTCACCCTTGCCAAGTTTTGGCTGATATCTTTACCTATGTTGAGGCCCGTGGACCGATTCAGGGGAAAACGGTTGCTTGGGTGGGTGATGCTAACAATATGGCCTATACCTGGATTCAGGCAGCCGAGTGTTTGGATTTCCAACTGCGCTTTTCTGCGCCAGAGGGTTATCAGTTAGATCCTGAACGCTTAACTAAGAATGCCGCAAAACATTTAACGATTTGCGCTGATCCAAAAGATGCCTGCAAAGGCGCTAACTTGGTTACTACCGATGTTTGGACTAGCATGGGCTACGAAGCTGAAAACACTTCACGTATGAATGCTTTTAAGGACTGGATGGTCGATGAAGAGTTAATGTCCTTAGCAAAACCTGACGCTTTATTTATGCATTGCCTGCCTGCCCATCGGGGTGAAGAAGTATCTGCGGGCGTGATTGATGGCCCACAAAGCATTGTGTGGGAAGAGGCAGAAAATCGTTTGCATGTTCAAAAAGCCTTGATGGAGTATTTACTCTGTGGTCGCTTGGATTGAGAGTGAAAGAGTAAGTAAGAAAATTTTGAGTTATTTGTTTTTAATTAATTTTGATTGAATAAAAATCATGTCTGATATTAAAAAAGCCGTACTAGCCTATTCCGGTGGTCTTGACACTAGTGTGATCTTAAAGTGGCTGCAAGATACTTATGGCTGTGAGATCGTTACCTTTACTGCGGACTTAGGTCAGGGTGAAGAATTGGAACCCGCCCGTGCCAAGGCTTTGCAGTTTGGCATCAAGCCAGAAAATATTTTTATCGATGATTTACGCGAAGAATTTGTGCGTGACTTTGTATTCCCGATGTTCCGCGCTAATACGATTTATGAAGGCGAATACCTCTTAGGTACTTCTATTGCCCGCCCACTCATTGCCAAACGTCAAATTGAAATTGCTCGCTTAACGGGTGCTGACTCTGTATCTCATGGCGCCACTGGTAAGGGAAACGATCAGGTTCGTTTTGAGTTGGGTTACTACGCCCTTGAACCCGGAATTAAAGTGATTGCCCCGTGGCGTGAATGGGATTTACTGTCGCGTGAGAAGTTGATGGCTTACGCAGAAAAGCATGGCATCCCCGTCGAAATGAAGCATAAGCAAGGCGGCTCCCCATACTCTATGGATGCCAATTTGTTACATATTAGTTACGAAGGTCGTCATCTTGAGAATCCAAACGCAGAGGCTGAAGAGTCTATGTGGCGTTGGACCGTCTCTCCAGAGAAGGCTCCAGACGCTTCAGAAATTATTGAAATTGAATTTAAGGCTGGCGATCCCGTCGCGATCAATGGCAAAAGCTATAAACCACATGAATTATTAGCAGAGCTCAATCGCGTTGGTGGTAAACATGGCATTGGCCGTCTCGACTTGGTAGAAAACCGCTTTGTTGGCATGAAGAGTAGGGGATGTTATGAAACGCCTGGCGGCACAATCCTCCTGAAAGCACATCGCGGTATTGAGAGTATTACCTTAGATCGTGAAGTAGCGCACTTAAAAGATGATCTGATGCCTCGCTACGCCAGCTTGATTTATAACGGCTTGTGGTGGTCTCCAGAGCGGATTGCTTTGCAAACTTTAATTGATCATACGCAGCAAATGGTGAATGGTCTAGTGCGCCTGAAGCTCTACAAAGGTTCTGTAGCCGTGATTTCACGTGACTCTGCCAATACTTTGTTTGATCAAAATATTGCGACCTTTGATGATGACGGCGGCGCATATAACCAAGCGGATGCTGGCGGCTTTATTAAGCTCAATGCCTTACGCATGCGAATTGCTGAAACGGCGAGGCGTAAGCGCGCTAAGAAGTAAGCGTATTCATATTTAGAACTAAATGAAATAGAAAGAGTCCAGATGCAATTTGATCAAGTTTCAGTCGGCAAAAAAGCCAATGTATTTTTTGATGGTAAGTGTGTTTCGCACACCGTGACGATGCCAAATGGTATTCGTAAGTCGGTTGGGGTGGTATTACCTAGCACTTTACGGTTTGACCTGAGCACTAAAGAAATCATGGAAGTGGTTGACGGTACTGCTTTCGTCAGTATTAATGGTGCCCCAGAGCAAGCTTTTGTGGCAGGACAAAGTTGGGAAGTGGAAAAAGGTGGCTACTTCATTATTCGTGCTGAGAAACCAGTGCATTATGTTTGCCACTTTGAATAAATGCCATAGTTTGCTTTAAGACTTCATTACTCAATCTGTAAAACCCCCTAGTTGGATGCTTCATCTTGCTAGGGGGTTTTGCTTTGCTGGTTCAGACAACATACAAGATTAAAAAAAGTGTTGTTAACCAGCAATCATTGTTAGTATTCTCATCATTACTTTTATCAAAATAGTGCAAATCTATTCGGAGGCAACGATATGGGATACAGACATGCTCACGCCATACTCAAGGCAGCATTGGTAGCAATACTTTTCTGTCCTTTGATAGTAAAGGCCCAAAATTACCCTAATCACCCACTCAAAATCATTGCCCCCTTTCCTGCTGGGGGTACTAGCGACTTGATTAGTCGTGTGATTGCTCAAAGATTGGGTGAGGCCCTTGGTCAAAGTGTCATTGTTGAAAATAAGCCTGGTGCCAATGGAACAATTGGGCTTGAGGCAGCAGCTAAATCAACAGCTGATGGCTACACATTGCTCATTTGCAGTAATGGCGTTGTATTAAATAGTCCATTTTTATACAATAAATTGAACTATGACTGGTTTAAAGACTTTGCAGCAATTTCTATGGTGGGCATCGCCGGTCAGATTTTGGTTGTCAATCCAAGTTCACCAGCAAAAACGGTGGCTGAGCTTGTTGCTCTTGCAAAAGCAAAGCCTGGCCAAATCAATTATGGGTCTGGTGGCAAGGCAAATGCATCACATTTAGCTGCAGAAAAGTTTCGGTCAGCCGCAGGGATTGATATTGTTCACATTCCCTACAAAGGTAATGGCGCAGCCACAACCGCGCTCGTCTCGGGTGAGGTACAGCTAGTTTTTTCCGATATGGCTCCGGCACTCCCTTTTATTAATTCTAAAAAGTTGTTGCCATTGGCGGTGACTACCTTACAGCGGTCAAGCTCTTTGCCTGAGGTGCCAACAATGGCAGAGATTGGGTATCCCAATTTTGAGTCGGTAGTTTGGTGGACGCTAGTGACCCAAAAAGGCGTGCCTGAGCCCATCATTCAAAAATTAAATAGTGCACTTGAAAAAATCATGACTTCAGCAGAAGTCAAAGATAGCTTTTTGAAGCTGGGAGTGACACCGCTTTACAGCTCGCCCGAGCGAGTAAATGAAATTGCCAGAAGAGATTTGGTTGTAGCAGGCGATCTCATTAAAAAACTCAATATACCGAAAGAATAAATTAGTATCGTGAGTTCACGGCATCAGAATAGGACTTATTTTCTAGGTAAGCCTTGCACTACCGTTCCTGGGACAATCACTCGCTCTGAGAACCACTGCTTGTTCATCTCTAAGGCGTAACGCACCGCTGCTTTTGGGCAGTGATTATTGGTGGTTTCTGCTTGCATCTCTTCGATATTCACAATCTTGCCATCATCGGCAATAAATGCGATGGAGAGTGGAATCTTGGTGTTGTTCATCCAAAAACAATGACCTGCTTTTTGATCGAAGATAAATAGCATTCCTGAATTGGTTGGCATGCTGGTGCGATTCATGAGGCCTACCTCTCTTGCCTTGGGCGTATCTGCCAACTCTGCTTGAATACGGTAGATCCCCGTCTTCAATTCAATGATTGGTAGACCAACATTGACTTGTGCCACAACCAGGGTGGAGCAAATGAGAAGAGCGGTAGTGAAAAGCGTACGACTGAGGTTTTGATTAATCTGCATGTAAAGGATTTTAAGTCAGCCAATTTGTAGACGAAAAAAAACCCAGGAACAAGTCCTGGGTTTTTAATAATGATCTAAGGACTATTAAGCCGCTTGGATATTGGTAGCTTGCTTGCCTTTAGGGCCTTGGGTAATATCAAACGTTACCTTTTGGTTTTCCTTGAGGGTTTTGAACCCAGGCATAGTAATTGCGCTGAAATGCGCGAACAACTCTTCTTCACCATCATCAGGTTTGATAAAGCCAAAACCTTTTGCATCATTGAACCACTTAACAATTCCGGTCGCCATGCGA
>CALQED020000016.1 GCA_943329505.2 Polynucleobacter meluiroseus
AAATGGCACCATGATCTCCACATTATCTAAGCCCATATCTTCGCGCACACGCTTCATGGCTGCGCATTCCATTGCAAAGGCCTCCCCAAAATCCTCTGAGATATAACGTGAGGCACCACGGAAACCCAACATTGGGTTTTCTTCATCAGGCTCATAACGTGAACCACCAATCAACTTCTTGTACTCATTGGATTTAAAGTCTGATAAACGGACGATCACTGGCTTTGGATAGAACGCAGCGGCAATGGTTGCAACGCCCTCAACCAATTTGTCCTCGTAGAACTGACGTGGGCTTGCATAGCCGCGCGCAACACTTTCTACAGCACGCTTGAGATCAGGATCAATATTGGGATACTCAAGAACAGCTCGTGGATGTAAGCCAATATAGTTATTAATAATGAACTCGAGACGAGCTAAGCCAACACCTGCATTTGGAATTTGGCAGAAATCAAATGCCAATTGAGGATTGCCAATATTCATGGTGATCTTCACAGGAATCTCTGGCAATACACCACGCGACACTTCAGTAACTTCCGTCTCAATCAGACCATCGTAGATATGACCCTCATCACCTTCAGCACAAGACACGGTAACCACCATGCCATCCTGGAGATGTTCAGTTGCATCGCCACAGCCCACTACTGCAGGAACACCTAACTCACGAGCAATAATTGCTGCGTGACAAGTACGCCCACCACGATTAGTCACAATTGCAGAAGCGCGCTTCATGACCGGCTCCCAGTTTGGATCAGTCATATCGGCAACCAAAACATCGCCAGGCTGAACACGATCCATCTCGCTAGGATCGCGAATGATACGAACAGGGCCTGCGCCAATCTTCTGACCGATTGCACGGCCTTTAGCCAATACTTTAGAACTACCCTTGAGTTTGTAGCGCATCTCTACTTGGCCAGCAGCTTGACTCTTTACTGTCTCAGGACGGGCTTGCAAAATATAGATGCGGCCATCCTGACCATCTTTGCCCCACTCGATATCCATCGGACGGCCATAGTGTTTCTCAATAATCACAGCATATTTTGCTAACTCTGTAATATCAGCATCATCCAACGAGAAACGATTACGCTTCTCTGGAGTGACATCTACAGTCTGTACTTTCTCAGCAGAGCCTTTTGGCGCAAATTGCATCTGGATCAACTTAGAACCGAGAGCGCGACGAATGATTGCTTTTTTACCTTGCGCCAAGGTTGTCTTAAAGACATAAAACTCATCTGGGTTAACGGCACCTTGTACAACGGTCTCACCCAAACCATAGCTTGAAGTAATGAAGACAACATCTTCAAAACCAGATTCCGTATCCAAAGTGAACATCACGCCAGCAGCGCCAAGATCTGAACGCACCATCCGCTGAATACCAGCGGATAAAGCGACTTCAGCATGGGCAAAGCCTTTATGAACTCGATAAGAAATCGCGCGATCGTTATATAAGGAAGCAAATACTTCGCGGATCTTCTTGAGAACATCCTCAATACCTTCTACATTCAAGAAAGTCTCTTGCTGACCAGCAAAAGAAGCATCTGGCAAGTCTTCTGCAGTGGCGGATGAACGAACTGCAAAAGAACCTTTGCCGGAGTCATCTAGGATTGCAAAGGCCTTGCGGATCTCGTCTTCCAGCTTTGCCTGAAATGGGGCTGTTTCAATCCAATTTCGAATCTCGGCACCAGCTTGGGCTAAGGCACGGACATCATCAATATCCAATCCTTCTAAGCGCTTTTGAATGCGCTCAGTCAAATTATTGTGTTTTAAGAAATCACGAAAAGCTAAGGCGGTAGTAGCAAAACCAGTTGGAACACGAACTCCCGTTGAGGTTAACTGGGAAATCATTTCACCTAATGAAGCATTTTTACCCCCGACTGATTCAACATCAGTCATGCGGAGTTGCTCAAAAGGTAATACATAGGCATTTGCCACGCTACTATTTTGCTCAGGTTGGTTGGACATAAAATACTCTCTAAAGATAAGGAAACTGGTCTCGCTGTCGCCTAAAATGCGACTTACTTTAATATCACTCTATTGTAGTGCTGACCCCCACTTTTAGGCCAAATTGATGTCTTCAGAAAACCGTATTGTTTTTATCGTCTCAGATGGCACTGGCATTACAGCTGAGAACTTCAGCCAGTCGATTTTGGCGCAATTTGAGGCCAGTTTTAAGCACATTCGCATCCCTTTTGTAGATAGCGTCGATAAAGCCCATGATGCTGTCAGTAGCATCAATCAAACAGCCAGTCAGAATGGCGTGCAACCCATTGTGTTCACTACCCTAGTCAATCCTGAGCTCAATTCGATTGTCGCCAAGGCCAACGGCTTAATCTTGGATATGTTCCAAACCTTCGTAGCCCCACTTGAAGCCGCCTTAGGCATGAAATCGACCCATGCCATGAATCGTCTTCACCATAATGCGGATACAGAGGCTTATAAAAACCGGATTGAAGCCATCAACTACTCTTTGGCTCATGATGATGGCCAGTCGAACCAAAACTTGGCTGAGGCTGATGTTATTTTGGTGGGTATTTCTAGGGTGGGCAAAACGCCTACTAGTCTTTATCTGGCAATGCAGTACGGCTTGAAAGCAGCCAACTACCCGCTCATACCGGAAGACTTTGAACGAGGCCAACTTCCTAAAGACTTGGTCCCCTATCGCCAAAAAATATTTGGCCTCATGATCGATGCTGAACGTCTCTCTGAGATTCGTAATGAGCGTAGACCTGGTAGCAATTACGCAAAACTAGAAAATTGTCGCTATGAAATTAATGAGGCGACTGCGATGATGAAAAAACAATCTATCCCCTGGGTCTTAACAACCAGCAAATCCATTGAAGAAATTGCCACCACCATATTGCAGGCAATGAAGTCGGATAAAACTATTTTAGGTTAATTGGGTCAATCCTCAATTTGGAAATACACTTCAGCTTGAGTTTGAATAGCAGGCTGAACATTGAGAACGCTGCTATCGATTCTGACTATGTCAAACCCTTGTTTAGTTCCCAACAAAATAGATTCAACCGCATCTGGCTCATTATTTTCGATCGTATATCCCATAACCCACCTTCGCTTCCATTCTCTAAAGAATTTGTAGAATAGGTTGAATTCCTATATATGAAAAGTATATAAATCTCATTTACTTATACTGTTTTAGATATAATAAAAAGATCAAATTAAACAAGGGGTTAGCAATTAGAATGCTCAGACAAGAGCGTTTGATAAATGAGCATCTGTCACCCACCATTCCCTCGAGCAACCCTCATTCGCCTGCAGTCATGCCTGCCAAAAGGATTGTCGATTTCATCTTAGGATCAATTTAACCCTCATGCATTGGCAACTTCCTTTTAGCAAATGGCTTCCAGAATATAAGAATCCGGGAATCGTTCGCGCCGATGTTTTGGCTGGGCTTACTGGGGCAATCGTAGTGATGCCTCAAGGTATTGCCTTTGCTTTGTTGGCTGGCATGCCCCCGCAATATGGTCTATATGCAGCAATGGTGCCTTGCTTGGTTGCGGCATTATTTGGCTCTAGTCGACTCATGGTCACAGGTCCTGCTAATGCCATTTCCCTAACTACGATGGCGTTAATTGCCCCCCTTGCTTTACCGGAATCAAATACTTATGTCAGTTATGTTCTTACCCTTAGCTTCTTGGTAGGAGTCATTCAGCTTTTATTAGGCTTTAGCAAAGCTGGTAAATGGGTTGAAAAAGTTCCCCACTCTGTCATCGTTGGCTTTACCGCTGGAGCTGCCATTCTCATTATCAATAGTCAACTGGGAACTCTGCTTGGTATTAGCATCCCAAAAGGAAAGAGTGTTGTAGAAACATTGAGTGCTGTTATGACAGCGCATCTGAATCATCAACTGGAAATTTATTCGCTAGCGCTGGTACTTTTCACATTAATTACTATTCGACTCTGGCGATCGCTCAATCGTTTTGTGCCGGCCATGCTTGTCGCGATCATTCTGGGAAGTATTGCGGCGGCTTTACTAGAGGCTTTTTTACCCAATGCCGTGATATTCAAAAGGGTTCAAGAAATACCGGGTGCGTTTCCGCCTATTTCTAGTCCAGATTTAAGTGGCGAAACCTTGCAAAAGTTGTTTAGCGCGGCCCTGATCATGACTCTTTTAGCATCTACCGAGGCCATGGCAATTGCTCGTGCTATTGCATTAAAAACAAAAGATCAGTTCAATGCCAACCAAGAGTTTGTTGGCCAAGGATTAGCCAACATCTGCGGCGCATTTTTCTCAGCCTACCCCGCGAGTGGCTCTTTCAATCGCACTGGTGTCAACCTCGGCTCTGGAGCAAAAACTCCACTTTCAGCAATCTGTGCAGCAGTTTTTTTATTACTATTGCTTGTGTTTGTCTCTCCATTAGCCAAATACATTCCGTATGTCGTGATTGCCGCACTATTACTAGTGGTGGCCTGGAATTTAATTGATGTCAAACAAATTCGTCATGAGATCCGCATGGGTAAAGAGGAGTGGATTCCAATGCTAGTAACTGCAATTGCTACCATTACTATCCCATTAGAGTGGGCAATTCTTGGTGGGATATTGACTTCGGTAGTAGTGAAGCGCCTCTTTCAGAAACACTAATGAGTATTCAATAGATCTAAGAGCTTTAAGCGCTGAACCTTACCTGATGGTCCCCTAGGGAGGTCTTCCATAAACAGAATCAACTTAGGCGTTCTAAATTTTCCGAGCTCCTGGATGCAAAATTGGCGCATTTCTTCTTCGGAACAAGAGGTTTCTGGTTTGAGAACAATGCAAACCATAATCTCCTGACCATAATTATCATCTGGGATGCCGACTGCAGCTGCATCCAATACCGCCGGATGCTTTAGTACAGCCTCATCAATTTCACGAGGAGCGATATTTTCTCCGCCCTTGATAATGAGCTCTTTGAGGCGCCCAGTAATGAAATAAAAACCATCTTCATCGCGCATACCAAGATCACCTGTTTTTAGCCATGCTTCGCTATCAAAAGCCTTGGCTGTCTCGGCCTCTGCCTTGTAATAAGCCTTGAGCACATTGCCACCACGCAAGCAGATTTCTCCAACTGCCTTATCTCCCAGCAACTTTCCATCAGGATCAATGACCTTTGCCTCTACTCCGCAAGGAAGTCCTGGGCTGCCGTAGCGGCGTCTTTCATCATGTGGGTTACAAAAAACCATTGAAGCAGACTCCGTCATCCCCATGCCTTCAATCACAGTAATCCCAAACAGACTTTCAAATTCACGATGATGCTCTGGCGGAAGTGGAGCTGATGCTGAACGGCCAAAGCGAATTGATTTCAACTGATCTTGACTCGGTAAAGCTCCACCACTTTTGGCGGCATTAATTAAATAAGCAATGATGGTAGGGACCATATTGATCCAGGTGCACTGATACTGAATTGCTAAATTCCACCAACTAGAGACTGAGAACGTGTGGGGGGCAACAACAGATCCTCCAGACACAAATGGAGTAATCGTAGAAATAACCTGTCCATTGATATGGTAGATCGGCAAAGAACTCAAAACAGTATCTACTTCAGATAGTGAATGCCATGACGCCATGGATCTTGCTGCATGAAGCAAGTTCTCATGAGTCAACAATACCCCTTTGGGTGTTCCAGTGGTGCCAGAGGTATACATAAGCAAAGCTGGTTGACTTGCTTGAACGGCTGGAAGTATGCCGGCCTGACACTGCATAAAATTACCCTCTAAAGCATCAGGGTCTAGCTCATATAACAAAAAAGATCTCTTTGTTTTCTCAAGCGCTAAAAATAAGTTTTGCTTTTTATCTGGCGAGTAAAACAAGACTTCTATATCGCTATGATCTAGCACCCAGGCAAGTTGATCAGTAGGTGCCAATAAATTCAGTGGTGTAATAACCCGACCACAAGCCATCGTAGCCAGAAAGACTGTGCTGGTCTGGCGACCATTTTGCATATATAAACCTACATGACCATGAGCACTTATTTTTTGCCCTTCTAGCCATGTCGCAAAATGATGCGCCTCTTTAGCAAGTTGCCCATAACTCAGGGTGGCGCCAGTTTCAGGGGCGTATAAAAAAACCTTGTCGGCCTGCACGGTTGACCAATGCAATAAGACTTCGCCTAAACTTTGGCATGCTATTGTCACTTGAAAACTTATGCCTGAGGAAAGCGTTCGAAGTAATCTTTCAGGAGGTCCTCGACTTTAGGAACCCGCTCTGGAATAGGTCGAACCACTCTAGTGATATTGAGGTAGTGACGATAGTTCATATTGTCTGAAAAATTATTTTTTCCCCAGGTACCACATCCCATAGAAAGTGAAAACGGCAGTCCGTTCTCAAAACTACCGCCAGTAGCAATGGTATGCGCTTGATTCACAATCACTCGTGCCACTTTTAAATTCTCAGCCAGGGTTGCGGCACGCTTTTCCATCACATCACCACTTAAGGCAGTATGCAAACCCACTGAATGGCCGTTTCCTTGGTATTGATAAACATGGGCTACCAAGTCTTGAGCTGCCTTAAAATCCGCAGCTTTCCAAACCGTCAGAATGGGGCTTAATTTCTCGCCTGAGAAGGGAGCAGATGGTCCAAAGCCATCCTCCTCTACCATCAAAAATTTGGCTTCTTTTGCCCGTGGATTTTGTAATTGCGCCCGCTCTGCAACTACTGAAGGATATTGAGCGGTCAAAGTAGATGTGAGTTTGCCATTTTGAAACATGACTTTTTCAAGGCGTTTCTTATCAGCTTCATCTAATAAGACACCGCCAGCTTGCGCCAATGCTTCAAGCGCTTGCGCATAAACATCTGCGCAGATCACCACCCCGTTTTCACTAGAGCAACTGGTGGCATTATCAAAAGTTTTGGATTGGGTAATTTTCGCTGCTGCGCCATTCAAGTCAGCATGCTCGTCAATAATGGCAAGGACATTACCAGCGCCCACACCAAATGCAGGCGTGCCACAACTATAGGCAGCTCGAATATTTGCTTGCGAGCCAGTAGCAACCACTAAATCCACTAAACGCATGAGTTCGTTTGTGGAATCCTTAGTAATCGGAAATGGCAACATTTGCACTAAATCGCGAGGTGCATTGACCAAGTCTAATTGTTGGTGAACAAATTCCAATAAGCGTGCGCACGTTGAATACCCTTTAGGAGATGGCGCAACCACAACTGCATTGCGACACTTCAAAGCATTCAGAATTTTATTAATCGGAGTTGCACCTGGATTTGTTGAGGGTGTAATGGCAGCGACAACCCCAACTGGGCGAGCATACTCAGTGAGGCCAGTCTTCAAATCTTCGGAGATGACGCCAACGGTTTTGGCGATACTTAAATCACGAATAAGCCCGAGCGTTTTTCTAAAATTCTTCTTGAACTTATCAGCAACATCTCCTAACCCAGTATCGTGCACGGCAAGCTCTGCCAACTCTTGGTTTCGCTTAGGCTCTAGGATGGCCCAAGCTACAGCCTCCACTACCAAATTGACTTGTGCTTGCGTGTATCCCTCATATTTTTGTTGAGCTAATCGTCCTCGCTCAACAATCTTCTCTACTGGTGTCATGTTTTTACTTTGTTCATATGTTTACTCTGCCTTGATAGCGGCATCTTTAGCTACCTTCTTCCACTTCACAATCTCGCTCTTGACGATTGCTCCGAGTTGCGCAGGTGTGCTACCTACTGCTTCAGCGCCTTGACCTAATAATTTTTCTTTCACTGCTGGGTCAGCCAAGACTTTAATGGTGGCCTTATAAAGCGTATCAATAATCGGTTGTGGTGTTTTGGCTGGAACAAACATGGCATACCAAGAGTCAACCTCATAATCTTTGAATCCTAATTCAGCCATCGTCGGTACATCAGGAAAAATCGGTGAGCGTTTAACGGTAGATACAGCCAGTGCACGCAACTTACCCGACTTGATAAAATTTGCGGCCGCTGGAATCGAAACCCAAAGCAGCGGCACTTGTCCAGCCATAACGTCAGTCACAGCAGGGCCACCACCACGATAAGGTATGTGAGTCATCGATACGCCTGCCCCTGTTGCCATCATTGCGCCAGCCAAATGTCCTGGCGAACCATTACCCACAGAGGCATAAGAAATAGAATCAGGTTTGGCCTTGGCCATATCAATGACCTCCTTCACCGTCTTCGCTGGAAAATCTGGGTTGGATACTAATATTTGCGGCAATGAGGCTACCAATGAAACTGGCGAGAAGTCTTTTTCAGTATCAAAAGCTAACTTTGGGTAGATGGCAGGATTAATGGTGTGGGAAGAGAGTGTAAATAACACCGTATATCCATCTGCCGCAGACTTGGCCACGATATCTGTGCCAATAGATCCACCAGCGCCTCCGCGATTATCAATAATGATTTGTTGTCCCAAGGCTTGGCCTAATGGCTCTTGCATGATGCGAGCGATTACGTCAGTTCCGCCACCAGGTGGGTATGGCACTACTAACTTAATCGGTTTAGTAGGCCATGATTGGGCGCTCACTAATTGTGTGTAACTTGCCAAACCTAAGGCTATAGATAGAACGGCGACCACCAGATTGCTTCTACGCATATGTCATCTCCTGTTTTAAGCACAATTACTTACACTTATATTAGCTCTTCCTGTGGTGAGCGCTACAGATACGACTAGTAATCTTACTAAACGGAACAAGTTGTTTCGTATTAGTAAAAATACTAACATTTTTCCTAGATATTGCAAATATGTTCTATTAGAATGAACAAAATGACACAGTTCTTGAGATTCTCTACATATGTTTGAAACTGAAAATACCGAACCACTAGATATCAGTAAAAAAGATAGCACGAATGAAAATTCATCGATGCTCAAAGGCATTGTCATATTAGAAGCTTTAGCAGCCCTTCAGCAGCCCGCAAGCTTAGCCCAACTGATGCAAATTACAGGAATGCCAAAAGCGTCTTTGCATCGCACCCTTGCCATTTTCGAAGAAGCGGGACTGGTAGCAAGAGAGCCTGGCGGCCGCACTTATACCCCGGGGGATCGTCTCTCTAGTCTTGCAATGGCTACTTTGACACATGACACTGTCTCTGCAATTCGACACAGCATCTTAAGAAAATTGGTTGCTGATTTAGGCGAAACCTGTAATTTAGCCGTTCTGAAACGGGGCGAACTCTTTTATTTGGATCGTGTTGAGGCCAATTGGGCCTTGCGCCTACATTTGCCTCCAGGCACTTCACTTCCACCCCATTGCAGTGCTAGTGGCAAGTTATTGCTAGCATTCAAAGCATCTGATGAGCGCTCTAAACTTTTAGAAAATTTACCGCTTGAAAAATTTACTCACAGAACAATTACAGATCGCGATCTTCTTGAGTCAGAACTTGAGCGTATTGTCAGCACTGGATATGCCATTGACAATGAAGAATATGTACTTGGTGTCTCATGCGTTGCAGTGCCCGTTCGAGATGCGATGGGTGAGGTAGTGGCGGCGATTGCCGTTCATGCAGCCACTGCAAGACTACCGCTCAATCAAGCGATGGAGCATATTCCAAAGCTTAAAGAAGCTGCCGCACGCATTTCTCAGACCTTATCCTGATCACATCTGATAACCATTACCCCCTAAAGTGAAGCTTATGGATCAGTATCCGTTATTAGAAAAAATGATTGGGGAGGCTAAGAGCGATCTTCCTTTGGGTGTTGTTTATCCACTGAGTGTGCCCGCCCTTGAAAGTGTCTTTGACTTAATCAAAAGGCAGCTATGCACTCCAATCTTGATTGGACCCAAGGATCTAATTTTAGAGCTAGCAGCCAATGAAGGGCTCTCTTTAAATGGGATTGAAATTATTGACACCCCTAATGACCCCATACTGGCGACTAAAAAAGCCGTAGAAATGGTCAAGGAAGGTAAGCTGGCAGTATTAATGAAAGGCTCATTACACACTGAAGATCTGATGGGCCCTATAGTGCATCGTGATGGACTCAGAACCGATCGCAGAACGAGTCATTTATTTTTGTTTGAACTGGAGCACTACCCAAAATTACTGGGGATCAGTGATTGTGTAGTCAATATTGCGCCCAATCACCTGCAAAAAATCCAGATTCTCAAAAGCAGTCTTGCAGCACTTAATAAGCTAGGGGTTACAGATACAAAGGTGGCCATCATTGCCGCTACCGAGATAGTGAATCCGGGTATGCAAGCGACTACAGATGCTAAAGAGATCGTGGATGCCCATATTGCAAATCCAATTCATCCCTCAACCATTATTGAAGGCCCTTTTGGATTTGATAATGCCATTTCTATCCATTCCGCCAAAACAAAGGGCATCAATTCTAAGGTTGCTGGTGATCCTGATCTTCTTTTAGTGCCCGACTTACAAGTAGGCAATATTCTGTATAAGTCCTTAGTCTATATGGCCAAGGCAGAGTGCGCTGGTACCATCCTGGGCGCTCAAGTTCCCATCATTCTCACATCGCGATCTGACTCTGTATTTTCGAGAGTAGCATCTTCAGCGATGGCTATTTTGCTTGCTAAATAACCTTAATCCATAAGTCAGACTATGTTTAAACTATTTTCAAATGATCCGGTGCATGACCCTCTGAAGAAACAAGGGTCTGTTACAGAAATTAAGAAAACGACTTGCTACATGTGCGCATGCCGATGCGGCATCCGCGCACATCTGCGTGATGGCGAGCTTGTTTATATTGATGGCAATCCAGAGCATCCCTTAAACCAAGGTGTCATTTGTGCCAAAGGGGCTTCTGGAATCATGAAGCAAAAATCCCCTGCTCGTATTACGCAACCACTATTAAGAAAAGTGGGCAGCAACCGTGGAGATGGTGACTTTGAACCTATTAGTTGGGATAGGGCTTTTGAAATTCTGACTAAACGTCTCAATCATATTCGTGCCACCGACCCTAAAAAGTTTGCGCTCTTTACTGGACGAGATCAAATGCAAGCCTTAACGGGTTTGTTTGCGCGCCAATTTGGTACGCCGAATTATGCTGCCCATGGGGGGTTTTGCTCGGTCAATATGGCTGCAGGAATGATCTACACCATCGGTGGCAGCTTTTGGGAATTTGGCGGTCCTGATTTAGAGCGTGCAAAACTATTTGTGATGATCGGCACTGCTGAAGATCATCACAGTAATCCGATGAAGATTGCTTTATCTAAGTTTAAAAGAGCAGGCGGTCGCTTTATCTCCATCAACCCAGTCAGAACGGGATATTCAGCAATTGCTGATGAGTGGATCCCGATTAAACCTGGCACTGATGGCGC
>CALQED020000017.1 GCA_943329505.2 Polynucleobacter meluiroseus
TAGGCGGACATCACGCTAAAATAGCAGATTGGCGTCGGCAGAAGTCTTTAGAGCTGACGTTCAAGCTCAGGCCAGATTTAATTGAATCGGCCAGAGCTAATGGGTTGCTAACCCGAGAAGATGAACAATTTCTTCGCTCGCTGTGAATACTCTCAGTAGTGCTCAGTGGTGAATAGGTGGTTTAGATTTTGGTTTAGTGAAATTGTTTTAACTGCATCCTCTGTTAGGTCCGTTGATGAAAATCTCGGGATTAAACGCTAATACGATGTTTAAGGATTAAAAATGAATTTAATTGAAAAAATTGAGCAAGAAGAAATTGCTCGCTTAAGTGCTAACAGAACTTTGCCAAGCTTTGCGCCTGGCGATACAGTAGTTGTTAGCGTAAACGTTGTTGAAGGTACACGTAAGCGTACCCAGGCCTTCGAAGGCGTTGTGATTGCTAAACGTAATCGCGGACTTAATTCTAGTTTTATCGTGCGTAAGATTTCTTCTGGTGAAGGCGTTGAGCGTACTTTCCAGACTTACTCACCTTTGATCGCGAGCATTGAAGTAAAGCGTCGCGGTGATGTTCGTCGCGCGAAGTTATATTACTTGCGCGATCGTTCTGGTAAGTCAGCACGTATTAAAGAAAAACTCCAAGCACGCAATAAGACAGTGGCTGCTCCAGCCGCTGAATAATGACCGCTTTGAGGTAAATAAAAAGGCGGCCTTGGTCGCCTTTTTTGTTGCCTTAGAATATGACTATGTCTAAGACTCTTAAGCCTGCAGTAGATGCGATCAATATCGCTGCGCCCTCAGGGTTTAGTGCAGAAGCGGTTGCAATTCATGAGGTATGTATTCATGATAAAAAGGTCAACCCAGAATTTCTGGAGCCGGAGGCTCTAAAAGCCCGTCTCCAATGTCCGCCTCAATGGCAACCCGAAATTACTGATGAAAACCGCTACGTCATGGCTACGGATATCATCGCTAAGCGTCAAGCTGCTGGAAAGGTAACCCGGGCAGCAGTATTAATCCCTTTGCTATTAAAAGAGGATGGCTTATCTGTTTTATTGACACAAAGAACCAATCATTTGCATGATCATGCAGGGCAAATTAGCTTTCCGGGTGGCCGAATGGATCCTGAGGATCTCAGTCCAAATGACACTGCTTTAAGAGAAAGCAAGGAAGAGATTGGTCTAGATCCTCAGCGCGTAGAGATTATTGGTCATCTTCCAGAGTATTTAACAGTTTCTGGCTATAGCGTCACGCCAGTAGTAGGATTAGTACAAGCTCAGGCAGAATATGTCTTGGATGAGTTTGAGGTGGCAGATGTTTTTGAGGTGCCGCTCCATTTTTTACTAGATCCAGCCAATCACCAGATCAGAGTATGGCAAAGTGAGTTGGGTGGCCGTCGTTTCTATGCAATGCCTTATGAGAACCGCTTCATTTGGGGTGCTACAGCGGGAATGTTGCGTAACCTTTATCATTTATTAAAAGTATGACTTTCTTCTCTATTCTCTTCGCCCTCATTGCTGAGCAATATCGCCCAGTAACTTCTAGCCATTGGATTGCGCGTATGAGTACGCGTTGGTTGGATTGGGTGGCCGGTGAATTTGGTGGTAAATCTGAAGAGGGTGCAAGTCCAGTTGGTGCACGTATGGCCTGCTTGGTCGCATTTATCTTGCCAACCTTCTTGGTGTTCATGGTCTATGTCATCTGTATGGTGACTTATCCGATCTTAGGTTTTTTGTGGAACATCGTCATTGCGTATTTGTTTTTTGGTTTTCGTCAATTCAGTCACTCATTTACTTTGGTGCATGAAGCGATTGAAGCGCATGATTTGCCAGCAGCTCGCGTTGCATTGGGTGAGTGGTATGGCCCAGAATTAGATACAACCAATCTTTCTGAGACTGAAGTCATTTCATTAGCGCTAGAGCGCGCCATCATTGGCTCGCATCACCATGTATTTGGCATCTTATTTTGGTTCATGATGCCTATGGGCCCTGCTGGTGTAGTGCTTTATCGTTTAGCGGATATCGCCTCTCAGCGTTGGTCGGAGCGTGATTACAACCTTAGTGAAGCAGCACGCCATTTCTTCTATGTACTTGATTGGATTCCTGCACGGATCACTGCAATGGGCTTTGCAATTGTTGGAAACTTCGAGGGTGCAGTGTATGGATGGCGTTATCTCACGCAAAAATGGTCTGACTCATTATCTGCTGTGATTTTGGCTGCAGGCAGCGGCGCGTTAGGTGTGCGCTTAGGTCAACCCTTGAGCGAGCCTGATAGCGATGAAGCTTTACGAATGGCTGAGGCTGGTGAGCCCTTAGTCTATGAGGTGGGTCTTGAGCCAACTGAGCGCACCATGCGCTCTGCAGTTGGCTTGGTATGGCGCTTAGTTATCGCTTGGATGGCTTTATTGCTAATGTTGACCATCGCTCTTTGGCTTGGCTGATCCCCTGAATTTGTGTATCCGCCGTTTTTGAGTCTGAACGCAGTTGTCTAAATAGCGCCAGTCTTTCTGGCGCTATTGCATTTTGATTAACTGCATCTCGCACAGCACAATCAGGTTCAGATTGATGCGCACAATTATGAAAGCGACATTTACCCAGCAGGTCTTGAAATTCTCGAAAGGCGTGCTGTAATTCGCTCACAGACATGTGCGCTAAGCCAAACTCCTGAAAGCCAGGTGAGTCAATGAGTGCACCGAGTTTTCCAGCATCATTTCTGCCCCAAGATTCTGGTAATTCAAAATAGCGGCAAGCTGTAGTGGTATGTTTGCCAGTATCTAGACGCACAGAGTATTCCTGGGTTAATGCAGCAGCATTCGGAACCCAAGCATTTAGTAGGCTAGATTTACCCATGCCTGACTGACCAACAAAGACAGATACTTTGCCTTGCAAGGCAGGGCGTAGCGCATGAATCGATGCAGGATCAAATTTAGCGGAGACCTCGCTGACTGGGTAGCCCATGCGTGCGTAAGGGGCAATGATCTTGCGCGCTTGCTCTAGCTTATCTTGAAGATCGCACTTATTGAGCAGAATATGCAAACCAATTTGATTGGCTTCTGCAGCTACGACCGCTCTGCCTAGTAGGTCGGGGGAGAATGCAGGTTGCGTCGCTAGGACTACCAAAATTTGATCAACGTTAGAAGCAATAATCTTGCTCTTAAATGCATCAGATCGATACAGAATAGTCTCGCGGGGCTCGATTTCAATAATGCGTGCTTGATTTGCAGAAGTCATCTCTAGCAACAGGCGATCACCTACTGCACCAATATGCTGCTTGGCAGGTGTGCTCACCTGAATCAGTGGACCACTTGGTGACTCATTGGCAAGTACATCGGTAACCAGACGCTGCGCTAGGTAATGCCTGCCATAAGAAGCAGTCAGTAGCGCACGAAATTGTTCCATGAGATAAACGAGATTTAGCTCAGACGTTGCAAGTTGGCGATACGCAATGGGGCAGGCGGGTGCGAGCTATAGAAAGCAGTGTAGATAGGATCTGGTGTTAGCGTCGATGCATTATCTTGATACAGCTTCACCAGTGCAGAGATAAGATCTTGGGCGGACGATTTTTCAGCAGCAAATCCATCAGCTTCGTATTCATGTTTGCGCGAAGCAAGGCTGCCGAGCGGCGTGAAGAAAAAACTAAATACTGGGGAGACCAGCATAAATAGTGCCAAGGCTAGACCACCGTTATAGCCATTAAGGTTAGGCATGACTCCAAGATCGGTATAAAACCAAACTTGCGTACTGACCCATCCAAGTAAGGCAAACATCGCAAAGCTCAAGGCAAAGGAAACAATAAGACGCTTGCGAATATGTTTGCACTTGAAGTGACCTAACTCATGAGCAAGCACTGCCTCAACTTCGCCGGGGTTTAGTTTCTCAATCAGGGTATCAAAGAATACAATACGCTTCGCTTTGCCCATGCCAGCAAAGAATGCATTGCCATGAGCACTACGCTTACTGCCATCCATAACAAACAAGCCTTGACTAGCAAAGTCGCAGCGCGTTAAGAGCGCCTCAATTTTAGTTTTGAGTGGGCCATCTTCTAAAGCTTGAAACTTATTAAAGAGAGGTGCAATGAATGTTGGAAAGATCCACTGCATCAACAGGCTAAATAGAGAGAGCACTGCCCATGCCCAGAGCCACCAAAGATCACCAGCCTTAAGCATTAGCGTGAGGATGACCCATAACAATGGAATGCCAATCGCACCACCCACAGATAGACCTTTAAACATATCACTAAAGAATAATTTTTTATTCATGCGATTAAAGCCAAAGCGCTCTTCGAGATAAAACTGTTTGTACCAAGAGAAAGGCAGATCCAGAATTCCGGAAATGATGACGATGGATACTAGCAATGCAATTTGCTGCGCAACACCTTCGCCCAGCAATTGCAGAAGAGCTAAATTGAGGATTTCTAATCCCCCTAGTAATGTGAAGGCAATTAAAATAATGGCACTTACCCCATTTTCTAAAATCGCTAGACGTAATTTAGCGATTGTGTAGTCAGCGGCTTTCTGATGTTCGGCTAGAGTTACTTTGGAAGCAAACTCAGCCGGGACTGTGTCTCGATGCTGGGAAACGTACCGAATTTGACGTTGGGAGAGCCAGTGGCGTAGGCCAAAACTGGCTATGAAAGCGATTAGGAAAACAATTGTGAATGTCATGCTCACATTATATTTACTGTGAGCGATATTGGGGTGGATTTGGTTTGCAAGGCCTAGTTGCGTGGGCTAAGTAGAGCGACAAAATCTCTAGCCGAGGCGAAAGTCTCCAGTTCCCAGGCCGCCTTACATATCAACTCAGACTGATTTAAGCCCAAAATTGGAGACATTAAGTCCATACATTTTCTATCTAGCTCTAATCTATTCATGGGATTATTTGGCGTTCCCTTAACATCTCGGGTATAAACCTCAAAGTGTTTGCCGGAGCGAAGTGTAATTCGTACAATCCCTTGTCGCGTTGGCATATTTTTTGATAGCTCATCACTGCCTTCCAGGCTAATTAACTTCCTTAATTCCAGGATCTTGGGGTCACTCATTCTGGATCGATCGTGAGCCAAATGAAAGTCCATCCTCCCCTCAAAAATCATGAGTGCTACGAGATGCTGCAAGCAGATTTCTGGCATTTCTCGATTGTTCACAATGGTGAGAGATTCATGTGGAATTTTCACGTGAATATTAGTAATACTAGAAGGATCAAGCTGCTTGCCTAGCGTCTGAATGAGTTCGTCTACGCAATCTAGGGGTGCCTGAATGGGGGAGCCTACTGTCCAACGCTTAATACTAGTTTGGAGAATTTCATAGCGCTTCCCTAGGTCAACTCCCAACTCTTGTCTGAGTGGTTCAACACCATAGGCATCATAAAAATTTCTCTCGCCAGAGAAAACATCTTCAACACCAGTAAAGTCATTAATAACCATGAGCGCTGATGTCATTCCATTTCTGGCTGCCATTCCTCCAAAATCAAACGCTTTTTCAATGTGATCTTTATCACGCATCCAGCAAGACACTCCCGAAGCTTGTTGCGCAGCGTAGGATAGTAAATACCTGGCTTGAATTGCATTCACTCCCAGTAGCGCTCCAGCGGAAGCAGCGGCACCAAAGTTTGGCCCAAAGGTATGGGATGAGTGTCCATTGGCTCTAAATTGATAGGGGTGTAGCGATTTTGTTAATCGACAGCAAATATCGTAGCCCAAAGTCATTGCTTTAAGTATGTCTAGACCAGAATTATCTTGTAGCTCTGCTGCCGCTAGAGTGGCAGCAACAATACCGCAGCCAGGATGGGTCAGAGATTCCGCATGAGAGTCATCGGTCTCATCTGCGTGACCAAACATACCATTTGCTAGGGCAGCATTGATTGCAGTTGTTCTTAGATTAGTCCCAAGTAATATGGCCTGGGGGGCAGCAGCACCCTGTGCTTTAACAAATTGAATGGCTCTTTTGCCTGCTAGCATTTGAGAGCCAGAGATCATTGATGCAATAGTGTCCAAAAAATGAAACTTAGACTTTTCAAGAATATGGTCTGGTAATTGTTGTGTTAAAGCGCTCGCTATATATTCAGAAACGAGCGGCATTGGTGAAGCTTTTAATTCCATATCATTCTCGTAATAAAGTAAGGCATTATTTCAGTATCTACTTACATAACAGCAAAAGTTTTGATACATCTTGTTCCTGCTCTATAGACCATATCTTTTTTTGAGTTTGCTGTGCGTTTTCAGGGCCAATGACTGGGCTGGCATTTGCTAGAAATTTTTGAATTAAATCTTGGTCTGACATGGGGTGGTCTACTGTTCCGTTAGCATGCTCAATAAATACCTCTTTTGATTCGACTTTAGTTTTGATGCATGCATAAGCTTGATCTCGCTGGAGGGATTCGTCTACCGTCACAGAAATTTTTTGACGTAGATTTTCTACTTGAGGATCCAATACCTTATGATCTGAGTATTGCTCAATGCCCGCTTTACCATCAATAAAGGCAACAGCAATGCTATGGTAAATGCTAAATTTTGAATGCAATCCAGAGCTTGGATTTTGTGTTCCAGTAATAGACACTACAAGTGGGTTGACCTTCACTTCAATCGATTCAATACTCTCTAGGTCCCAGCTTTTTAATTGCCGCAGCGCTATCAATGCATCAATTGCAGGGTGCAAGACAACACCACACGCATAAGGTTTAAAACCATTACGAGTGATTTCCCAGCTGGCCCCTAACTCAGACGTCATACGCTCTGGTGCAGAAGTGCTGCTGTAGATACGACAAAATCCTCTTTTACCTTCGATGATTTCTAGACTGCTATCAAAACCCCGCATTGCTAGACGTGCAGATAAAATCCCATTCGCTGCAGCTTTGCCTGCGTGGAAAGATTTACACATAGTTCCGCGGTTTTGCTGCATGCCGCTAGCTTGCGTACCAGCAATCCCCATTGCATGTGTAATTTGACCTGCATTTAAACCCAATAATTTTGCTACTGCTACCGCAGATGAGAAGTGGCCCAAAGTTCCAGTCAGATGCCATCCACCAGCATGGTGAGCGGGAGATGATTGACCTACGCGAACCCCAGCCTCAAAGCCACATACGTATGCTAGTAAGAAATTTTTACCGCACGATGGTTGACGTTGTGATTCAGAAAAAAGGGCCGCTAATGTCGGAGAGCTTGCATGGAGAACAACGCCACCCATGTGGGTGTCATCGAAATCTAGTAAATGACCCATTTGCCCATTTACCATCGCAGCATCAAGGTAGCTTAAAGAGGTATTCCGACCCAAAACAATTGATTGATGATCTGTCGAATTTTCTTTTAAAGTGTCTATCAAAATATCTGGGGTGGAATGTTGACCTCCAATTAATGCACAGCCAATCCAATCCAGGACGCCTCTTTTGGCGGCATGAACTGTTTCAGGAGATAAGTCTTCAAACTTTGTTTTGAAGATATGCGCGGAAAAATCCTCTGTATATGAAGGACTTCCATCTTCTTTGATATGCATTCCCATTTTAATTTCTCAGTCAGCGTAAATATTTGCTTTGATGATTACTTCGCTCCAGCGTTTGACTTCAGCATCTAGCATATCGCCCGCTTCTTTTGATCCACCTTGGACGGGTTCCATGGCGTATCTCTTTAGCAACTGTTTAATACCATCTGATGTAAGCGTCAGCTCTGCAGCTTTTTTGAGTTTGATCAGGACATCACTTGGGAGATTTACTGGCGCGTAGACTCCATACCATCCAGCAACATCATAGTCTTTAATACCACCCTCAATCATTGTTGGCACTTCAGGTAAAGCCGAAGATCGCGTGTTGGTAGTGACGCCAAGCGCCCTAAATCTTTTTGCTTGGATTTGTGATTTTAATTCAGCAACGGATCCAAACATCATCTCTACATCTCCAGCCATCAAAGCATTCATCGCTGGGCCTGCGCCTTTGTAGGGCACATGCACAATATCAACCCCTGCTTTATTTTTGAATAGCTCTGCCGCTAGATGAATGGCAGAACCTGCACCTGCAGATGAATAGTTATATTTACCAGGGTTCGCTTTTAATAGGGCAATTAATTCTGGCACATTTTGTGCTGCAAAATCATTTCTTACTACCAACACATAGGCTGACCGCCCAATCAATGTGATGGGTTGAAGTAGCTTGAGATCGATTGAGGATTTTGGGTACATTGCAGGAGCTGATGCGGTTGCAATATTGCCGAGTAAGAGGGTGTAGCCATCAGGTTGTGCCTTAATCACACTTGTAATTCCGATGGTGCTTCCTGACCCAGGCCTGTTTTCTACAAGTACGGTTTGACCTAAATTTTTTCCAAAATCAGTAGAGAAAAGTCTTGCAATGCCATCTACAGCCCCTGCTGGTGCAAATGGAACAATAAGTTTAATGGGATGATCTGGATAGGCTGCGAGAGCAAGAGGTGACCAGATTAAGCTTGCTAGGATGATGGAGGGCAAGATTTTTTTTAATGCTTTTTGAATCATATCGAGTTGTCTCGTGTGATGAGAAATCAACGGCATATCGTTGTTTCAAGTGTTAATCATGCTGCCTATCTTACACCTGAAGATTGCTTGAACTCCCGTTGAAGTATCTCTCTAGGTGGATGCGAACTAGTTGCCAAAATTTATCTTCTATTTTTGTTCGCAAGACCTTTTAGGGTCTAAAATACTGATCAATATGAGTGAAATCACAAGCGCCTCTGTTACTAAGTCAGCCCCCCTGAATGAGCATCTTATTTGGGTGGATATGGAGATGTCTGGATTGGATCCAGAAACCGAACGCATCCTCGAAATCGCCATTATTGTGACCGATGCCCACCTCAATACTATTGCAACTGCTCCTGTATGGGTAGTGCATCAGGATGATGTGCTCTTGGATGCTATGGATGCTTGGAATAAGGGTACCCATGGGCGCTCGGGCTTAATTGATAAGGTCAAAGCGTCTACGCAAGATGAGGCCACAGTAGAAGCAGAGTGCATTGCCTTTTTAAAGAAATATATCAAGGCGGGGATTGCTCCAATGTGTGGCAACACTATTGGTCAGGATCGTCGCTTCATGGCTAAGTACATGCCTAAGTTGGAGGCGTACTTTCATTATCGAAATATTGATGTGTCAACTCTAAAAGAGTTGTGCAAACGTTGGCATCCAGAGCTTGTTAAGGGCTTTACAAAAAAGCAGGCACATACTGCCTTGGCCGATATTGAAGAATCGATTGAAGAGCTAAAGTATTACCGCGATAAATTTATCGTCCCCTTACCTTAGTTAACTCGATTTCTTGATGGCACTCTTGGGTCTGAAGGCCTTAACGACTGCTTCATTGGTTTCGATATAAGGCCCGCCAATAAGGTCGATGCAGTAAGGCACTGCAGCAAAGATACCGGGCACAATAGATTTACCATTCTCATCTTTGAGGCCTTCTAGAGTTTCAGCGATGGCCTTGGGTTGTCCAGGTAAATTAATAACAAGAGCGGCGTGCCCCTCGATTTCTCGAAGGACTGCTGTCTGTCGAGACAAAATGGCTGTTGGTACAAACCGAAGGCTAATTTGCCGCATTTGCTCGCCAAATCCTGGTATTTCTCGCGTACCCGCTTCTATAGTTGCTTCTGGGGTCACATCGCGTCTTGAGGGGCCTGTACCACCGGTAGTGAGCACGAGATCACAACCCAGTTCATCAATCAGTTCTACGATGGTTTCCGTAATGACTTCAGATTCATCGGCAATCAAACGCTCGAAGAAGATACAAGGGTTATTGATAGCATTCATGAGCCAGGTTTGTAGGGCGGGGATGCCTTCGTCTTGATAAACCCCCTTACTGGCTCGATCTGAGATCGAGATCAGGCCGATTTTGAGTTCGTTTGGAGAGTTCCGCTTCCAGGCTTCTGTATGCTTCATATTTCTATTCTAGCTATTATTAGGACATGTTTACATATTCATCCAACCAGTTTCAAGAAATCATTCATTTCATGCTTAAAGAGGCCAAAAGAAGGGGTGCCTCGGATGCCATTGCCGAAGTCTCTGAGGGTCAGGGGCTGTCGGTAACAGTTCGTAAGGGCGAAGTGGAGACGATTGAACAAAGTTTGGATAAGCAGGTTGGGGTAACGCTATTTTTAGGCCACCACCGCGGTAATGCCAGTACCAGTGATTTTTCAAAAGAGTCTTTGAAGGCGACGGTTGATGCCGCTTATCACATTGCCCAACATACTGCGGAAGACAATTGTGCCGGTCCAGCTGAAGTAGAGTTGCTTGAAAAAAATCCCTTAGATTTGGATTTGTTCCATCCCTGGGATATCGATGCAACGCGTGCGGTAGAAATTGCACGTCTTTCTGAGGGCGCAGCATTTTCTGTGAGTCGGCAAATTCAAAATAGTGATGGCGCATCAGTATCAGCACACCATGCGCATTTCATGATGGGAACATCGCATGGCTTTATGGGTGGCTACCCATTCTCACGCCATTACATTTCTTGCGCTCCGATTGCTAGTGAGGGGGGTAAAAAATCGCACATGCAAAGAGATGATTGGTATTCCAGTTCACGCATCCCTTCAGATTTAGCTGATCCAGCAGCTATTGGTCAGTATGCTGCACAGCGTGCCTTATCTCGCTTAAAGGCGAGATCACTCACTACGCGTCGTTGCCCGGTGATCTTTGAAGCCCCTTTAGCTGCTGGTCTTATCGGTAGCTTAGTGCAAGCAGTTTCTGGTGGCGCCCTTTATCGTCGTTCCAGTTTTTTACTCGATAGCTTAGGTAAGCAAGTCTTGCCAAAACATCTCAGTCTCTTTGAAAATCCTCATCTCAAGGCTATGACAGGTAGTGCGCCATTTGATGAAGAAGGTGTGCAGACTAGCGCTCGCACTGTAGTTGATAAAGGTATTTTAGAAGGATATTTTCTTTCGACCTATTCTGCGCGAAAGTTGGGAATGAAAACTACAGGCAATGCAGGTGGCTCGCATCACCTCACTTTGCAAAGTAAGAAGACGCCTAAAGGTGGCTTACCTGCGCTATTAAAAGAAATGGGTACGGGTTTATTGGTCACCGAGTTAATGGGGCAGGGTGTGAATTATGTAACAGGCGATTACTCTCGTGGTGCATTCGGCTATTGGGTAGAGAATGGTGAGATTCAGCATCCAGTCGAAGAGGTCACGATTGCCGGTAACTTACGCGATATGCTGCTAGACATTGAATTGATTGGAAGTGATACCTTGA
>CALQED020000018.1 GCA_943329505.2 Polynucleobacter meluiroseus
AAATGAAGAGCTGGTTCAAACCAGAAGAGATGGTAAGCAAATCTACTATTCACTTTCTAATCGGATTGCTTTAGAGGTGATGAATGTGCTTTATCAAAATTACTGCAGTAAATAACCAAAAGGGATCTTAATATGAAATGCAATGTCGGCGGTATTGATCGTATCTTACGTATGGTGGTTGGCCTGGTATTGATTGGTCTAGCTGCAACTGGAACCGTTGGCGTTTGGGGTTGGATTGGCGCTATACCAGTCGCAACCGGTTTATTTAAATTCTGCCCAGCGTATCCATTGCTAGGAATCAGCACGTGTGCCACTGGTTCTAGTAGCGGTAGTTGCTGCAAATAGGACCTAAGTAATTAGATGGTTCCCAAAAAGAGTATAGGTTTATTGAAATACTCTTTTTGGGTAATTGCCTAGTAACCTATAAATCTTCGTGGATCATTGATTGGTCTTAAGGGCATGATGTGAATTTTAGTGCCATCAATCTCAATATAAGACTGCTTGCCAACATCTAAAGATAAGCGTTTTACTTCGGCAGCGGAAGCCTCCCAAGTAATGACATGACTGCCTTCAGTTGTGCGTAATTGAATCACCGCAATCTGACCTAATGCGCTAATTTGCTCTACCTTAGCTTCAATCCCCGTTTCGCTAGGCGCCGCATGTAGGCTTAAACCCTCTGCAGGGATAACCCAAGCAACTGGCGTGTTTGGTGGGATCTTACCCTTATCAATTACTTCGAATACCCGATCGCACTGATCCCAAGTCAGCTTGCCAGCATTAAATACTCCGGTAAATTTATTATTGATGCCAACGAGTTCTGCAACCCGAGAGTTTCTGGGTCTTTCAAACAACACTTGGGGCGGAGCTGTTTGTAATCCAACGCCTTGATCAATGACAGTGATGCGATCTGCTAACAAATCAGCTTCGCGAAGGTCATGAGTTACCAATAGAATAGGGATATTGAGATCCTTGCGAAGTTCAGCGAGGGTTTTGTAGAGACCTTGACGGGTTGGCGCATCGACTGCAGAAAAAGGCTCATCCAATAATAAGACCTTGGGCGCTCTTGCCAGCGCTCTTGCTAATGCAACACGTTGCTGCTGACCGCCAGAGAGTTGATGAGGCAGGCGATTGCCTAATTCACCAATACCCATGCGATCTAGCCATTGCTGAGCTTGGGCTTTTCGTTCTGCTAGTCCAGTCACTGAGTTATAAAGTGGAATGCACACATTCTCCAGAGCAGTTAGGTGCGGGAAGAGGGCATATTGTTGAAATAAAAACCCGCAGGAGCGTTCAGCAGGGTCAAGTGATCTAGCGATACCCTTGATTTCATTTGCTTCAAACCAAATCTCGCCATCGCATTCAATTGTTCCTGTCTTTGCATTATTCAGTCCAGCAATGGTCCGCAAGGCAGTCGTCTTACCACTACCGGATGGCCCCACTAAGGCGTGAAGCTCGCCGGGAAAGCATTCAAGATTCAGCTGTAATGGATTGGGGGTAGTTTGCGAAAGCTTTAATTTAAGCATTCACCCCTCCTCGATTGCGTGATGCCTGGCGACCAAAGACACCATATGAAATCGCAATGGCTACTAGCGAAGTCGCTAATAAGATCAAGGAGAGTGCTCCAGCACCGGCAGTATCAAAGCTTTGCACTTTGTCATAGATCGCAATCGATACGGTTTTTGTTTCACCAGGAATGGCGCCACCAACCATCAGGATCACACCAAATTCACCAAGGGTATGAGCGAAGGTAAGGACTGCAGCGCTAGTGATGCCACGCCAAGCCAAAGGTAGTTCAATCAGACGAAAGATTTGCCAATTGGAAAGACCGCTGACTTGGGCGGCTTCAATGATTTCAGGGTTAATGGATTCAAAAGCGCGTTGGATGGGCTGAATGGCAAAAGGTAAATTAACGATCAATGAGGCTATTAGAATTCCCGTAAAGGAAAAAACTAGCGGAATACCCAGGAATGATTTTCCGCTCAAGCCTACTAGCAGGTAATAACCCAATACAGTAGGAGGGAGGACTAAGGGCAGCGCCAAGCCAGCCTCAATCCATGAGCGACCTTTCCCCATACTTTTGAGTGAATGTGCAGCCCAGATCCCAAAGGGCAATATCAGGACCAAAGTCCAAATAGCCAGCTTTAAGGAGAGAATGAGGGCTTCCATATCCATCAATTGATTGTATCGTCAGTTCCATCAGGGTATCTCTCTATATAAAGCTGTCTGTTATGCAGGTTAAATATGCGTTTATACGCATATATTCATATAAAAGACGGCATGAAAGCTAAAGTTCAAAAAGCGACAAAAAACTTATCTCCCAAACAGATGGAGAAGGTGTTTTCTCAGGTAGCGGCTTATTTCAACGTACTGTCAGAGCCAGCGCGCCTGCGCATCATGTACGCCGTTTGCACTGGTGAGAAATCTGTCACTGAAGTTGTCGATATGTGCGGCTCTAGTCAAGCCAATGTTTCAAGGCATTTACTAGCCTTACATAAAGCCGGAATATTATTGAGACGTAAAGAAGGTGTCACGGTTTATTACTCGATTGCTGATAACGCAACCGTAGAGATGTGTCAGACAGTCTGCGCAAAGATTGCTGAAAGCATCCATTAATTTTTAAACAAAGATTCCATGACAAATAAGCAAATTGAACTGAGTGCCAAGGATGTTCCTGCAGTTGAGAAGCCTGCTAATAGAGCTCGTCTAGTGAAAGCCCCAGAGCATTTTATCTCCCAAGAGTTGATTGCTGATATTCATGCTAATGGGCTAGATGAAAGTCGTCGTGGCTTCCTGCGCAAAGGTTTCCTATCCGCTGTGGGTGGGGCAGCAGCTAGCCTAGCAGCGCCAATGGCATTTGCTGCTGGTGAAGGCGATCCTGCCATCTTGGAGAAGCAGGAGTGGCAAACGACTTTAGGCAAAAATGTTGCCACGATGCCTTATGGCGTGCCATCCATTTATGAAGCCAATTTAATCCGTCGTGAATCACCGGGCTTGACACGGGTATCTGCTGCCTCTGTTGCCTTTACTCCTTTACAGGGTTTATTTGGAACGATTACTCCAAACGGTTTACATTTTGAGCGGCATCATCAAGGTTGGTATAACTTAAATCCAGAAACCCATCGCTTGATGGTCAATGGCATGGTGAAGAATGCTCGTGTGTTCACGATGAATGACTTAATGCGACTGCCATCTGTCTCACGTACCCACTTCATAGAGTGTGGCGCTAATACTGGCTTAGAGTGGGGTAATGTGGCTGTGCCTACCGTGCAGTATACCCATGGCATGCTTTCTTGCTGCGAATTTACTGGCGTACCTCTCAAGGTATTGCTTGATGAATGCGGTGCCGATCTGAAAAAAGGCAAGTTCCTGCTAGCTGAGGGTGGAGATGGCTCAGGTATGACGCGCACGATCAATCTAGAGAGCTGTTTGAACGACACGATTGTTGCCTGGGGTATGAATGGCGAAATGTTGCGCCCAGAGAATGGCTTCCCATTGCGCCTAGTAGTTCCCGGCGTACAGGGCGTTAGTTGGGTAAAGTGGTTACGTCGCCTAGAAGTGGGCGATATGCCTTGGAATACGAAAGACGAAGCCGTTCACTATATTGAGTTGATGCCAGATGGAATGCATCGCCAATACGCTTCCATTCAAGAATGTAAATCGGTGATCACCACTCCATCTGGCGGCCAGCAGTTATTGGACAAAGGCTTTTATAACGTTAGCGGTATGGCTTGGTCGGGGCGAGGCAAGATTAAACGTGTTGATGTGTCTTTTGATGGTGGTAATCACTGGCACACTGCCCGCTTAGAGACCCCCATTCTGACAAAGTCCATTACGCGTTTCAATATTGATTGGGTATGGGATGGTTCACCTGTCATCATGCAATCAAGAGCAATAGATGACACGGGCTATGTTCAACCATCGATTAAGATGCTGCGTGATGCTCGAGGTAATCGATCGATTTATCACAACAATGCGATTCAGTCATGGAAATTAGATGTAAACGGTGAGGTGAGCAATGTTCAAGTTGGATAACATGGTTGCTCGTCTCGTACTGTTAGCGCTGGCGATATTTTCTGCCCAGCTGACTTATGCGCAAAGTACTCCGGGATCAGCAAAGTTTCCAGGAATCGGTCGTAATGCAACGCCAGCAGAAGTGATTGCTTGGGATATCGATGTGCGACCTGACTTCAAAGGTCTGCCAAAGGGTACTGGCTCGGTAGCGCAAGGTCAAGTGATTTGGGAATCCAAGTGCGCTAGTTGTCACGGCGTCTTTGGTGAATCCAATGAGATCTTCACGCCTATTGCTGGAGGCACGACAGTTGATGATATGAAAACAGGTAAGGTTGCATCCTTAGCAGATCGCAAGCAACCGCAGCGAACAACGCTCATGAAGGTTCCAACGGTTTCTACTCTTTGGGATTACATCTATCGTGCAATGCCCTGGAATGCGCCAAGATCACTAACACCTGACGATACTTATGCTTTAGTAGCCTTCATCCTGAGTTTGGGTGAAATTGTTCCTGATGACTTTGTCCTGAGTGATAGCAATATTGCGGAAGTGCAGAAAAAAATGCCGAATCGAAATGGCATGACTCGCAATCATGGTTTTTGGAGTGTTAATGGCAAGCCGGATATCAATGCAACAGCCTGTATGAATAATTGCGTGAAGTTTGTACAAATTGGCTCCACATTGCCAGACTTTGCTAGAAATGCGCACGGTAATATTGCAGAGCAAAATCGTCTTTATGGACCATATCGAGGCTCAGATACCACTAAGCCACCAATCGATCGCTTGCCAGGCGCTTCTGGCGAAGGTTTGGCTCATGCAGCTGATACCCATGCTGCAAGCACAAAAGGGCCAGCAGCCTTATTTAAGAATGAAAATTGCTCTGCTTGTCATGCCCCTAATGCAAAGTTAGTCGGTCCATCTATTACAGATGTTGCTGCGAAATACCAAGGACAGGGTAACGCCCTCGATAAATTGATGAATAAGGTTAAAAACGGGGGCTCGGGCGTTTGGGGTGCTATACCAATGCCTCCTCAGGCGCAGTTATCCGAAGAGGATAGGAAGGCTTTGGTAGTTTGGATGCTTTCAGGGGGCAAATAAGCGGCACCCCGGTAATTACCGACATGGTTCACGGGAAAGTAGATAATATTCACAGTAAGAGATTATTAAAGGAGTTTTTATGAATCAGCAGCGACGCAGTGTATTGAAATATTCAGCCATTTTTGGCTTGATGGCTTCTGCGGGTCTTATTAGCGTAGCCCAAGCCCAAGAGTGGAATAAAGCCGCTTTTGAAGGCAAGAGCTTAGATGAGGTATTCAAAATCTTAGGCGCAGGCAGCCCTGATAAATCTGGTGCTGTTACTTTGAATGCTCCTGATATTGCAGAGAACGGTGCTGTAGTTCCAGTCGGAATTACAACTACTCTAAAAGCAGAACAAATGGCAATCTTGGTTGAGAAAAACCCAAGCTCTTTAGCAGCGCAATTCTTTATTCCAGCCGGTACTGAGCCATTTGTGACTACTCGTATCAAAATGGGTCAAACCTCCAATGTTTATGGCTTAGTGAAAGCCGATGGTAAGTGGAGCATGACTGTCAAAGAGGTGAAAGTCACCTTGGGCGGTTGTGGTGGTTAATCACCCTTGATCCGAATTAAGACTATTAACGAATAACTAGATTACAAGAGGAAAATATGGCTGATCCAATGCGCGTTAGAGCTACTGAGAACGGTGGAATTGTGGATGTAAAAATTTTGATGAAGCATGATATGGAATCTGGTCAGCGTAAAGATGCTGCTGGCAAAACGATTCCTGCGTGGTTTATCAGTAACCTCAACGTTAAAGCCAATGGTAAAGATGTATTGAATGGTCAATTTGGTCCAGCTGTTTCTAAGGATCCTTTCTTGAACTTCAAATACAAAGGCGCCAAGGGTGACAAGATTGTTGTGAGCTGGGTAGATAGCAAGGGTGACAAGCGCACCGACGAAGCAACTGCTTCTTAATGCAAAACATCTTCACCACCTCCATGGTTCTGAAAGGGTAACAAATGCAGCGTAAATTAACTTTAGGGCTAGCCTCAGGTTTATTGGCAGCTCTATTAACGGTGTCATCATCTGTATTGGCGCAAAAGAGTGCAACGGATGATATTGCTAAATATCGTGAAATGATTGCGGATGGCAACCCCTCAGAGCTTTATGAAGCGGCTGGTGAAGAGCTATGGAAAAAACCTGCTGGCCCTAAAAATGCTACGCTAGAACAGTGTGATTTAGGTTTAGGGCCAGGAGTGGTGAAGGGCGCAGCTGCTCAGTTGCCGCGCTACTTTAAAGATACCAATAAGGTTCAAGACCTAGAGTCACGTTTAATGACTTGTATGCAAAATATACAAGGGCGTGACCCTCAAGAAATGGTTAACGCACCATTTCAACAGGGCCCCAAGAAAGACATGGAAGCGATTGTTGCTTACGTTGTCACCTTATCTAAAGGTGACAAGATTAAAGTGAGTACCAATCATCCAAAAGAGAAAGAAATGTATGAGCTTGGTAAGCGCGCATTTAATTTCCAGGGTGGGCCGATGGATTTCTCATGCGCCTCTTGCCATGCAGAAAACGGTAAGCGCATTCGCTTGCAAGATCTGCCTAATCTTGTTGAACAAAAGGGCGCTGCTTTAGGATGGGGCTATTGGCCTGCCTATCGCGTTTCTAGTGGTCAGTTTTGGACCATGCAACAACGCTTAAACGATTGCTATCGTCAGCAGCGTTTCCCATTCCCAATTTATGGCTCAGACGTGACGATTGCTTTGTCGATGTATATGGCCAAGACTGCTAATGGCGGCACAGTTGAAACCCCTGGATTAAAGCGTTAAGAGATAAGAGATAGAGATCATGAAAATTACCCACATCAAAAAGCTCTTAACAGTTTCTGGATTCATTCTAGCTGCATGCCTGATGCAGAACACAGCAATGGCGCAGCAAAAGAATGATCCTAAATTCAACAAGATGATGGCTGACAGTTTTAAGGCCGAAGGTATTGCAGGTTTGGATCGTATACAGCAGGATGAAACCCAAAAGTTTTGTTCTGACCCCGTATTTTCTAGCAGTAAGCAGGGCGCAAAAATGCGTGACAAGATTCAGAAGATGAATATGGACATGATCAAGCAACCTTCTGATGGCAAGTACATTGGCGATTGGAAAAAGGGTGAAGCGATCGCACAAAGTGGTCGTGGCGCAACCTGGACAGATAAGGCAGATACTGTGGTTGGAGGGGGTTGCTATAACTGTCACCAAATTGATTCCAAGGAGATATCCTATGGAAATATCGGTCCTTCATTGACTGGTTACGGAAAATTGCGTGGCTACTCTCCCGAAGTAATTACCTATACCTGGAATCGCATCAACAATTCCAAAGCTTATAACGCCTGTAGCAATATGCCGCGTTTTGCCCACTTCAAACTCTTAAATGAGCAGCAAATACAGGATGTCATGGCTTTACTGCTAGACCCTGCCTCGCCAGTGAACCAGTAAGCAAATATCAAAATAAAGAACAGGCCGACAGGCCTGTTTTCATAAGGGAAATTTTATGTCTTTAAATCGTCGCGATTTTTTGCAAGCATTGGCGATTGCATCTGCTGGTGGAATGAGTTTGCAATCTAATTTTGTGAACGCACAGAGTACAGCCAAAAAGTTTTATGACCTGCCAAAATTTGGGAACGTGCATCTATTGCACTTTACCGATTGCCATGCTCAATTGTTGCCCATTTATTTCCGCGAACCCAATGTTAACCTTGGCATTGCTGGACAAGAAGGTAAAACTCCGCACTTGGTTGGCGAATATTTCCTCAAAGCGAATGGTATTGCGCCAGGCACTCGTGATGCGCATGCATTTACCTATTTAGATTATGTGGCAGCCGCCCAAAACTACGGCAAGATGGGTGGCTTTGCTCATCTGGCTAGTCTGATTAAGCAAATGAAAGCAAGTCGCCCAGGAGCGCTATTGCTTGATGGCGGTGATACGTGGCAAGGTTCTGGCACAGCACTCTGGACGAATGGCCAAGATATGGTTGACGCAGCTCTTGCGCTAGGCGTTGATGTGATGACGCCTCACTGGGAGATGACGCTCGGCGAAAAGCGCGTGATGGAAATTGTGAATGGCGACTTTAAGGGCAAGGTTTCCTTTATTGCACAAAACATTAAGACGGCAGATTTTGGCGACATGGTCTTTAATCCCTATGTCATGAAAGTACAAAATGGTATTCAAGTAGCCATTATTGGCCAAGCATTTCCGTACACGCCCATTGCGAATCCTCGGTATTTCACGCCAGACTGGACTTTTGGTATTCAAGAAGAGAATATGCAAAAGACTATCGATGAAGTTAAATCTAAGGGTGCCAAAGTCGTTGTGCTGCTCTCCCACAATGGCATGGATGTGGATTTGAAAATGGCCTCTCGGGTACGTGGATTGGATGCGATCTTAGGTGGACATACCCATGATGGTGTTCCTATCCCAGTAAAAGTAAAGAATGCTGGCGGCGTAACGCTGGTAACCAATGCTGGATCGAATGGTAAGTTCTTGGGTGTCTTGGATTTTGATGTGAAGGGCGGTAAACCAGTTGATTTCCGTTATAAGCTATTGCCAATCTTCTCGAATATGATTCCTGCTGATCCAACGATGAATGCATTAATCGCCAAGGTGAGAGCTCCATACGCTGCGAAGTTAAATGAAAAACTGGCTACTACCGAAGGCCTTTTATACCGTCGTGGCAATTTCAACGGTAGTTTTGATCAACTAATTCTCGATGGCCTCATGGCCCAAAAGAATGCGGAGATTGCTTTCTCACCAGGATTTCGTTGGGGGACTAGCCTGCTACCGGGCCAAGCCATCACTCGGGAAAACTTGCTAGATCAAACGGCCATCACCTATCCATACACCACCGTTACCAATATGACTGGTGAAACCATTAAAACCATCTTGGAAGACGTGGCGGATAACTTATTCAATCCCGATCCTTACTACCAACAAGGGGGCGATATGGTTCGTGTTGGCGGTATGCAGTACACGATTGATCCCGTTCAAGCTTCGGGTAAACGGATTACCGATATGCGCTTAAACGGTAAGCCGATTGAGGCTAGTAAAACTTATAAGGTTGCCGGTTGGGCTCCAGTAAGTGAAGAGGCGAAAAATGCAGGTGGCGAACCGATATGGGATGTGATTGAGCGTCATCTTCGTGATGTGAAGGTTGTTAAGGCTGTTAAGCTCAATGAACCGGTCATTAAGGGTGTCTCTCAGAATCCAGGCATGGCCCCTATTTAAATTGATGATTGAAAGTTTGTGCAATGAAAAAAATTCTCACTCTTATTTTTGCAGCATTGATCTCCGTTGGTTTTGTATCCATCGGCCATGCGCAATCAACAGGCTCTAGCAAAGTGGTTTATCACATTGATGATGCTGAAATGCAGGGCCTAAAAGGTCTGCGTAATATCCGCAATCATTTGGATGTAGCCCCGCAAACAACTATCATTGTTGTCACCCATGCCAATGGAGTAGATTTACTGATGGAAGGTGCTAAAGATAAAAAGGGTGGAGTGGAATATGCCCCCTTGGTCGGCGCATTGAAATCTCGTGGCGTGAAATTTGAGGTGTGTGAAATTACCTTAAAAAACCGCAACTTGAAAAAGGATCAATTTACTTTGGATGCGGATTTCACACCATCAGGCGTGGTACGTGTTGCCGATCTGCAATTTAAAGATGGCTTTGCTTACATCAAGCCTTAATTGACGATGAATAGCTCCAAAGGCTATCTGCATTTTTTCATGAGGTATGTGGCAGGGATCCTTTCGGGATCCTTGGTCTTTTGTAGCTTTGCTATGGGTCAAACGACCAAGCCGGCCGATACGATTCAACTCAAACCGATTCAGGTTGCCCCCCATACCTATTTTGTTCGGGGCTTTCCTGAAATGGGTAGTAGTGCGAATCAGAACTTTATTTCTAATGCAGGCTTTGTGGTAACTCCAGGCGGTGTAGTGGTGGTAGATGCCTTAGGTTCTCCTATTCTGGCGCAAAAATTGATTGCAGAGATTCGGAAAATTACCAATCAAAAAATCGTTGCACTGATTGTCAGCCACTACCATGCGGACCATGTGTATGGCTTGCAAGAGTTTAAAAAGATTGGTGCGAAGATTTATGCGCAAGGTGAGGGTAGAAACTATCTTTCCTCTGAAACGGCTAAGCAACGATTGATTGCCTCTAGGATTGACTTTGCACCTTGGGTCAATGCCAACACCAAACTCATCGCAGCTGATGTTTGGATTAATCGAGAGTCAAAGCTGCGGGTTGGTGGGGTTGATTTCTTCATTAGTCGCGTAGGTCCAGCACATGCTCCAGAAGATCTGATGGTTTATGTTCCTTCGGAAAAGGTTCTTTTTGCCGGCGATTTAGTATTTCGTGGGCGCATACCATTTGTGGGTAATGCCGATAGCAAAGGCTGGTTAATTGCATTAGATGAAATCGCTAGACTGAAGCCTAATATCGTTATTCCAGGCCATGGTAATTATTCGGTGAACCCTGCTGAAGATATCCGTTTCACAAAAAACTACCTGCAGTATCTGCGTAATTCCATGGCTAAAGCCGCGATCAATATGGATCCATTTGAGGAGGCCTATCAACAGGCTGATTGGTCTGAATACGAGGGAATGCCTTTATTCAGGGCTGCAAACCGCATGAATGCCTATTACGTCTACCTGTCAATCCAGGCTGAATAGGGCAAATTTGGCCATTGGGCCTTAAAATAGAGGATTAATGCTAAATCCTTGATTTGTAATGAAAATGATTTTTATTCGATTCCTCCCCGCAATGATCTTCAGTGCACTGATATGTGCTCCTGCTTTTGCTGCGCCTGATTTGGCAAATGGCAAGGCTATCGATCAGCAGAAATGTTATGCCTGCCATGCAAAGAAGTCTGGCTTTGGCAATGGCGACATGATTTATACGCGCAGTGATAGCAAAGTGAAATCATTGGCTAACTTAAAAAGGATGGTAGGCCTTTGTAATACCGAGCTCCGTCTAGATCTATTTCCTGAAGATGAGGCTGACGTTGTGGCT
>CALQED020000019.1 GCA_943329505.2 Polynucleobacter meluiroseus
TACCAAGATTTCAAAACCGTTTTGTAACTTAATTCGCTTTAAGCGCTTCTCTGATGATGTCGACACCATCAAAAAACTAAAAGAAGATCCTGTCGTTTTGGTAGTAGCTCCTTTATCTGGTCACCACTCTACTTTGCTACGCGATACCGTACGTACTCTCTTAGAAGGTCACAAGGTTTATATTACGGACTGGATTGATGCTCGCAACGTACCCATCAGTGAGGGTGAGTTTGGTCTAGATGACTATGTTCTTTATCTTCAAGAATTTATCCGCTCTATTGGCGCGCAAGATCTGCATGTTATTTCTGTATGTCAGCCTACTGTTCCAACCTTGGGCGCCATTTCCTTGATGGCTTCTGCCGGTGAAGTAACGCCTGCCTCGATGATCATGATGGGCGGCCCAATTGATGCACGTAAATCACCTACTGCTGTAAATAACTTAGCAGAACAAAAATCCCATAATTGGTTTGAAAGCCATGTGATTTATAAGGTTCCGCCCAACTACCCAGGCGCTGGACGTCGCGTTTACCCAGGATTTTTGCAGCACACCGGCTTTATCGCCATGAACCCACAAAATCATTTGCAATCCCATTGGGACTATTTCCAAGATCTCGTCCGGGGTGATGAACAAGATACTGAATCACATATTCGCTTCTATGATGAATACAACGCAGTGTTGGATTTGGATGCGAAATTTTATTTAGATACCATCAAAACGGTATTCCAAGATTACGCATTACCAAATGGCACTTGGGAAGTAGCCGGGCAATTAGTGAAGCCACAAGATATTCAGAAAACTGCACTGCTCACTATCGAAGGTGAGTTGGATGATATTTCTGGAAGCGGCCAAACACGCTCTGCCCATGGTTTATGTACAGGCATTCCAAAAGAGCATAAAGCACACTATGAAGTATCTGGTGCTGGGCACTATGGTATTTTTGCTGGTCGTCGTTGGCGTGATAAGGTTTATCCCAAGATTAAACACTTTATTCGTGAGCACCAACTAGCTAACCAGCAATCTCAAGCAAGACCTTCTGAAGTAGAAGGTTCTGACTAAGTGAAAATGAGTGAGGGTTTGCGCCCTCACTGTTCAAACTTTTCAAGGCAATGAAAATACGGCAAGCGAACGAACTCACTGATCGCTTAGAGGATCTACTTCCTCAAACCCAATGCACAAAATGCGGCTATCCGGATTGTAGGGGCTATGCCCAAGCACTTGCTAGCGGAGAGGCCCTGCCGAATCGCTGTCCACCTGGCGGTGTAGAAGGCATCAAAAGACTCAGTCAAGTGCTGACACCCATCTATCCTCAAGATGCCTTTAAGCTCAACCCCACCATTGACCCAAAGTGCGGGATTGAGCGGCCAAGACCCGTTGCATTCATTGATCCACAAACATGCATCGGTTGCACACTCTGTATTCAGGCTTGTCCTGTTGATGCCATTGTTGGCGCATCCAAACAAATGCATGTTGTGCTTACTGAATGGTGTACAGGCTGTGATCTTTGTATACCGCCGTGCCCTGTAGATTGCATCAGCATGATCAATGTGACTGGTGAGCAAACCGGTTGGAATGCTTGGGCCCCTGAACTCGCCGACCTCTCACGCAAGCGCTATCACGATCGCACAAGCCGTCTTGAGCGTGAGGAAAAAGAGAATGATGCACGTTTAGCTAAAAAAGCTGCCGCTAAATTAGCCGCTGTCAATGCAGAACAACCTACTACAGTAGATCAAGCAAAAGAGCAGGAGCGTAAACGCGCCATCATTGCTGCAGCGATTGCGAGAGCACAGCAAAAGTCATGATGAACCTGGAGAAGCGACGTACTTTTTTTGAGCAGCTCAAAGCAAATAATCCCAAGCCAGAAACAGAACTGGAATATAGCTCACCATTTGAATTACTCATTGCAGTCCTGCTGTCTGCACAAGCAACGGATATCTCGGTCAATAAGGGTACCCGTAAGCTTTTCAAGATTGCGAATACACCCCAAGCCCTATTGGATCTTGGTGAAGAAGGTGTTCGCCCCTATATTCAACATATTGGCCTATTTAACTCCAAAGGTAAGCATATTCAAGAGACGTGCCGCCTATTACTGGAAAAACATCATGGTCAGGTGCCTGAAACTCGAGAAGAACTTGAAGCCCTCCCGGGTGTTGGCAGAAAAACAGCTAATGTTATTCTCAATACTGCCTTTGGACAGCCTACGATTGCAGTCGATACCCACATCTTCCGAGTTTCCAATCGGACTGGCTTAGCGCCTGGCAAAGATGTTGTCCAAGTAGAGGAGCAACTCCTTAAACGCGTCCCTAAAGAATATCTATTAGACGCACACCATTGGCTGATTTTGCATGGTAGATATACCTGTAAAGCGCGCAATCCAGAATGCGCGCAATGTATTGTTGAACCACTATGCGGCTTTAAACAAAAAACTGGCAAAGGAAAAGTGCGTGGCGATATTTAATCCAACCCGTGAAGAAGTGCGGCGCTTTTTCTGTGATACCTGGAAGAAGAAGACTGAGAATCACATCTTAGATCCAATGGAAACCCTCGCAGGCGAGTGGATGGAGCAGCATCCGGAATACCATGCACTCCTAGCAGATCCCGAAGGCGCTCTCGGACAAGATTACACGCCAGAGCGAGGTGAAACAAACCCTTTTTTACATTTATCGATGCATTTATCCATCAGCGAACAGATCTCAATTAACCAACCGCCCGGAATCAAAGAGATAGCTGAAAAGCTGATGAAAAAATTAGGGTCTGAGCATGAGGCCCAACACTTGATAATGGAATGCTTGGGTCAAGTGATGTGGGAAGCCCAACGCGAAGGAAAACCACTCAACCCCGAGAACTATCTCGAGGCTTTAAAAAAATTAGTTTAAAAAATAAAGCGCCTTTTCCTTCTTGAAATGGCTCACCCAATCATTGATCAATCGTTATCTGAGATTGCGCAATCAGCTTACGCCACCTTTCAATTTCACTTTTAATGAAGGTAGCAAACTGCTCCGGAGTTCCCGGCATTGGATCAGCACCTTGCGCAATCAGCTTATCCCGAAAATTAGGATCAGCCAGAATGCCCTGCAACTCCTTATTCAGTCGGTTGCGAATATTGGCCGGTAAATTTGCAGGAGCCACAAGACCATACCAAGTTGCCATGTCATAGCCAGGCAAACCCGATTCTGCAATCGTCGGCACTCCAGGGGCAGCGGCTGATCGCTTGGCTGTCGTTACGCCCAAGGCCTTTAAATTGTTAGCTTTTACCTGTGGAACTGCACTCGGCAAGTTTGGAAAGCTCATATCGACTTGCCCTGAAATCACATCCGGCATGGCGCTACCAGTCCCTTTGTAGGGCACATGAATCATATCAATCTTAGCCATTTTTTCAAATAGGACAGCAGATAGATGCACTGATGTTCCACTACCACTGGATGCAAAAGTGAGTCTGCCAGGATTAGCCTTTGCTGCTGCAATGACATCGCCTACAGTGTTATAGGGAGACTTGGCATTCACCACCAACATATTGGGTGCCGAGAATACGCTACCAATTGCTGTGAAATCATTGACGGGGTCATACGATAAATTTTTATAGAGCGAAACATTGACCGCATGACCAATCGAGGGAAAATACAGGGTGTAACCATCAGGCGCTGAGCGGGCTACTATATCTGCAGCAATATTGCCATTCGCACCCGCTTTATTCTCTACGATGACAGGTTGACCCAGCCGAGTTGATAAACCCTCTGCCAAGGCTCGCCCTACACTATCAGCAGAGCCACCTGGAGAAAATCCCACAATCAAACGAATGGGTTTGGTTGGATACATGTCCTTAGTTTGAGCAAAGCCTGAGCTCATGCTAAAAGCACATAAGAATGACAGTAGCAATATTTTCGAAGGTAATTTCATTGGCTAGCTCTCTGCATTGGCACACCACTTAACTCTTGTAACTCTTCAAAACTGAGCCCATCTACCCAATCGATTGCGACTAAACCTTCAGGCCTGACGGCAATCGTTGCTAGATCGGTATAAATACAATCTACCGCTGCAAGTGCTGTTAGGGGATAAGTACATTGATCAACCAATTTGGACTCCCCTGACTTTGTGAGATGCTCCATCATCACAAACAACTTCTTTGCCCCCAACGCTAAATCCATCGCGCCACCTACCGCTGGGATTGCTTGAGGATCACCCGTTCTCCAGTTAGCAACGTCTCCTTTGATCGAAACTTGAAAGGCTCCCAAGACACAAATATCAATATGGCCTCCGCGAATCATCACAAAGGAGTCAGCGTGATGACATAGTGAAGCGCCAGGCAACATCGTGACAGGCTGCTTACCCGCATTGACTAGCTCTTCATCAATTTCATGATCTTGAGCCAATGGGCCCATGCCGAGCAAACCATTTTCTGAATGGAGCAAAATTTCTTTGTCAGGCGGCAGATAGTTTGAAATGCTCATAGGTTGGCCAATACCCAAGTTGACATGAGCGCCGTCTGGTATGTCTTGGACAATCCGCTTGGCAATATCGGCTGTTGTCCGTTTTTGTACCTTAGAGAGATCAATCATGATTTACCTTCAACACGTACTATCCGTTTTACAAAAATTCCAGGGGTCACGATAATTTCTGGGTCTAAGCTGCCAAGCTCTACCACCTCATTGACTTGGGCAATCGTACAGCGCGCAGCGGTAGCCATAATCGGACCAAAATTTCGACCAGTACGGTGATACGTGAGATTACCCCAGCGATCACCTTTGTCCGCCTTAATTAATGCGTAGTCCGCCTTAATCGCAGTTTCAAAAATATGATTGATACCATCAATCTCCCGGGCGTCCTTACCTTCAGCTAACTCAGTTCCAAAACCCGTGGGTGTATAAAACCCACCAATACCAGCACCTCCTGCACGGATACGCTCAGCCAGCGTACCCTGGGGGACCAACTCTAATTCAATCTTGCCAGCACGATAGAGGTCATCAAATGCGCTCGACCCCGGTTGACGCGGAAATGAGCAAACCATTTTCTTGACCTGACCACCGCCAATGAGTTTTGCAATACCCACGCCGGAGTTCCCTGCATTATTGCTAACAATCGTCAAGTTCTTGGCGCCTTGCTCAGCCAATGCATCCAATAAGTAAATGGGCAGACCTGCCCCACCAAAACCAGAAACCAATATGGTCGAGCCATCAGGAATATCCTGCACAGCCTCAGCTACGCTAGGAATAATTTTATTGATCACTACCTGTCTCCATCTATTTTTATTTGGTGTTTTATTTCAGCCAGGCTGAATAAGTACTAATTTAATGCATTTGGGAAATTGCCGAGCGAATTGCGGCGGGCAGCTCTTTAGCAAGGTCTCTGCGTACCTCTAAAAAAGATTTGGGGGTCTCCTGAACTCTGGCGGACCATGGTGAACCTGGAAAAAAGGCATCATCCTGAAATCTTGGAATCACGTGCCAGTGGATATGGGGGACCATATTGCCAAGCGCCGCAAGATTAATCTTATCTGGCCGCATGACGTGACGCACGGCCTCTTCGACAACAAACACTAGCGACATGATGTGCTCACGCTCTCCATAGGTGAGATCAGACATCTCAGCGAGGTGCCGATTCCAAATCACCCTACAAAAACCTGGGAGATCTGGATCATTCACTAAGATGACGCGACAGTCATCCCCACGCCAAATCAGCTCACCCTCTTCGGGTGTGAGTTCTGCCTTACAGAGTACACAATTTGCCATGGAAAGAATGTATACGAAAACGGCATCTAAGTCACCCTTGTGGGGAAATTTAGATGCCGCGGGGTCAAGCTACCACTACATAATGGTTCGAGAGTTTTAGTGGAACTGCTCTTCTTCAGTAGAACCAGTCAATGCAGTCACCGAAGACTTGCCACCCTGAATAACGGTTGTAACATCATCAAAGTAACCCGTACCAACCTCTTGCTGATGGGACACAAAGGTATAACCACGCTCACGAGCAGCAAATTCTGGCTCTTGTACTTTTTCTACATATGCAGTCATGCCACGCTTTGTATAGTCTTGCGCCAAGTCGTACATGTTGTACCACATCGAGTGGATGCCAGCGAGCGTAATAAATTGATACTTGTAACCCATCGCACCTAGCTCACGTTGGAACTTCGCAATGGTGGCATCGTCTAAGTTTTTCTTCCAATTAAAAGAGGGCGAGCAGTTATAGGCCAACATTTTTCCTGGGAACTTCGCACGAATCGCTTCAGCAAACTGACGAGCAAACTGGAGATCGGGTGTACCAGTCTCACACCAAACCATATCTGCGTATGCAGCGTATGCTAAACCGCGTGAGATCGCCTGATCCAAGCCTTTGTGTGTTTTGTAGAAGCCTTCCGGAGTGCGTTCGCCTGTTAAGAATGGCTTATCGTTCTCATCATAATCAGAGGTCAACAAGTCAGCAGCCTCAGCATCTGTCCTAGCCAAAATAATTGTTGGAACGCCCATCACATCAGCAGCCAAGCGGGCAGAGACTAATTTTTGTACAGATTCAGTGGTTGGCAACAATACCTTGCCACCTAAGTGACCACATTTCTTGACGGAAGATAATTGATCTTCGAAGTGAACACCTGCAGCACCTTGCTTAATTAATGCCTTACTCAATTCAAACGCATTCAATACACCACCAAAACCTGCTTCAGCATCAGCCACAATCGGAGCAAAGTAATCGATATAACCAGCATCCCCTTTGTTGATTCCTTTTGCAGTTTGAATTTCATCGGCACGTTGGAATGAGTTATTAATTCGCTCAACCATCTTTGGCACAGAATCTACTGGATAGAGAGATTGATCTGGATACATCGCTGCATATGAGTTTCCATCAGCAGCAACTTGCCAACCAGACAAGTAGATCGCTTGAATACCAGCCTTAACCTGTTGCATTGCTTGACCGCCGGTCAAAGCACCTAAACAGTTTACGTAGGCTTCATTGTTTACAAGCTCCCATAATTTTTCTGCCCCATGTTTGGCCAAGGTGTGCTCGATCTTTAATGAACCGCGCAGACGGACTACGTCTTCGGCGGTATACCCACGAGTAATGCCTTTCCAGCGTGGATTGGTATCCCAATCTTTTTGAATTGCTGCAATTTCTGCTTTACGATCAGCCATGTTTTTCTCCCTAAGTTAAATAAGTGCTCCAAAATTTGAGACCTCTTCAGACCCATTCAAGTCTTATGTCTTATATAAGAGTTTAGAGACTTCATGAAACCCCACAAGGGGAAAAAGCGATTTTTAATAAATTATTTAACTATTACAAATCAATTACTTATAAAGTATTTTTTGTAATGTGGAATAGATGCCCACCCCACGAAATTGATGCAAGCTACCCATAAGGCACTGTATTTTACGCAGTGTAATGAGATTTCATATGATGAAAGAGGGATTAAGCGGCTTTAGGAATAGCCCGGGAAGAGACTTTAAAGACCGTTGGAATAATCATCAGCTGGAAGAAGGCAATGCCCAGAAATAATGCTTTGGGTAGCCCAGCGTCCATAAATAAGCCAAAGATAAAAGGTCCGACTGCAGCGCCCAGATCAATCCCTGAGTACACAATTCCATAGACACGCCCAGAGACGCCTTTTGGAGTGGCAGCTTTCACCAGTAAGTCTCTTGAAGGTGCTACTGCACCGTATCCAAATCCAATAGCCACAAAAAGAATTGGAATGAGTTCAATTGCTATCCAACCGCTAGCTAGCAGGAGAGACATCAAAATCGTCAGTGACAGGCAAGTTGTAACGGTTCGCTCTGGTGCCCGCAGTTTTGCCGCTAAATATCCACCAACCAAAACCCCACCAGCACTACCCAATGCTAAAAGAGTGATGAAATAACTACCTACATTCAAGGGAATTTCATAAATACCAAAGAGTGCACTCGGCGCAAAAGATTGCAAGCTTGAAGTTGTAGCCATGCTGAAGAAAAAGAAAATCCAACATAGCCACACTGAAGTTAACTTCAAAAATGCAAATACACTTTCCGGAGTGCCGCTGGGATTGGCGCCCTGGGTGCTTGCATGAGTGTTGTCATGGCGCTCTTGAACATTATCAAGTAGGTAGCTTTTATTCAACCATAGAATGAACAGAATCATCACTTCTAATAAAGCTGCTGCCAGAAAAGCAATTCGCCAATCCGTCAGTTGCGCAATCGCCACCATAAATGCTGGCGCAGCCGCCCAACCCAAGTAACCAGTGATGCCATGCATTGAGTAGGCATAAGGTAAATTCGGGGGTGATACCTTGTGATTGATTAAAGTGTAATCGACCGGGTGAAAGATACCGTTACCGCATCCCGCAATCACTGCGCCTACTAGCAACATGAAATAACCGTTACTTTGGGAATAGATCAGCGCTGCCAGAATGAGCAAACTAATGCCCGAAAATAAAACAGGTCTCGCCCCAATGCGATCCACTAAAAATCCTGAGCCCGCTTGTGCCATACAAGAGACTACGAAGAAGATCGACATTAGCAAACCGAGCTCTGCATAGTTCAGTGCAAATGCATCCTTCAACCACGGAAACATGGGAGGAAGAATTAAATGAAAGAAATGGGAGCTGCCGTGAGCCAGGCTAAGAAGAGCAATCACCCGGACATCACTGGCACGCTTACTAAGCGCAACAGTCATGTACCGAGTTTACTAGTGCAGGAAAATTCCTGCCAAAAAACGATTTAAGAGCTCAGTGAACCTGTCGGGTAAAGCTAAATTCGCCTTTTTTATCTACATCTACAGGCACCACATCTTTAGGGCCGAACTTGCCTTCCAAAATCATCTTGGAAACGGGATTCTCAATATACTGCTGGATTGCTCGCTTGAGTGGTCTAGCCCCAAATACTGGATCAAAGCCAACCTCAGCGATCTTGCTTAAGGCCGCATCACTAACATCGAGCTGCATATCGACTTTAGCCAAGCGATCTGACAAGTTTTTGAGCAAGATCTTCGCAATATTGGCAATGTTACCTTTATCTAAACCATGGAACACCACAATCTCATCGATCCGGTTTAAGAACTCAGGGCGGAAGTGATTCTTGAGCTCCTCAAATACAGCATCCTTGATTTCTGACTGCTTCTTATCGGTCATTGACTGAATCAAATGCGAACCAATATTGCTCGTCATCACAATCACGGTGTTCTTAAAGTCTACGGTACGACCTTGACCATCCGTTAAACGACCATCATCAAGTACTTGTAAGAGTACGTTAAAGACATCGGGGTGTGCTTTTTCAATTTCATCAAACAGAATGACGCTATAAGGATGACGTCGAACTTGTTCAGTTAAGTAACCACCCTCTTCATAGCCAACATAGCCAGGAGGAGCTCCAATTAAACGCGCAACACTATGCTTCTCCATGAACTCACTCATATCAATCCGAATCAAGTGATCTTCGCTATCGAATAAGAAGCCAGCCAATGCCTTGCAAAGCTCAGTCTTACCAACACCCGTTGGCCCTAAGAATAAGAATGATCCATAAGGACGATTCTCTTCAGACAGACCAGCACGAGAGCGTCGGATCGCATCCGATACTGCACGAATGGCCTCTTCTTGACCTACTACGCGCTTATGTAACAACTCTTCCATCTTCAGTAATTTATCGCGCTCACCCTGCATCATTTTGGATACTGGAATACCTGTCGCCCGAGAAACTACTTCGGCAATTTCTTCGGCACCAACTTGGGTACGCAAGAGCTTGTTCTTCACAACACCATTTTTGCTGCCTTTAGCTTCAGCTGCTGCTGCAGACTTGAGCTTAGCTTCTAGCTCTGGTAATTTTCCGTACTGCAATTCAGCAACTTGCTCTAACTTACCTTCACGTTGCAACTTAGCAATGTCAGCGCGAACTTTTTCAATCTCTTCTTTGAGATTGGCTGCCCCTAAGACAGCACCCTTCTCCGCTTTCCAGATTTCTTCTAAGTCAGCATACTCGGCACCGAGGCGCTTGATTTCATCTTCGATGAGACCTAAACGTTTCTGTGAGGCCTCATCTTTTTCTTTCTTCACTGCTTCACGCTCAATCTTTAATTGAATCAGGCGCCGCTCTAGCTTATCCATCACCTCAGGCTTAGAATCAATCTCCATCCGAATACGAGAACCAGCTTCGTCAATCAGGTCGATCGCTTTATCTGGTAAAAAACGATCAGTGATATAGCGATGCGATAACTCCGCAGCAGCCACAATCGCAGGATCAGTAATCTCAATGCCATGGTGGAGCTCGTAACGCTCTTGCAAACCACGCAAGATCGCAATCGTCGCCTCAACGCTTGGCTCTTCTACCATCACTTTTTGAAAGCGCCGCTCTAGAGCAGCATCTTTTTCAATGTACTTACGGTATTCATCTAAAGTCGTTGCGCCGATGCAATGTAATTCACCGCGCGCTAAGGCAGGCTTGAGCATATTGCCGGCATCCATTGCGCCATCACCCTTACCAGCGCCTACCATCGTATGAATCTCATCGATAAAGATGATGGTTTGTCCTTCATCTTTAGCAACATCACTAAGGACTGCTTTCAAACGCTCTTCGAACTCACCACGATACTTGGCACCTGCCAATAACAGCGCCATATCCAAGACCAACACCCGTTTGTTCTTCAGAGTTTCAGGAACCTCGCCATTGACAATGCGCTGCGCTAAACCTTCAACAATCGCAGTCTTACCTACGCCTGGCTCCCCAATCAGCACGGGATTATTCTTGCCACGGCGTTGCAAAATCTGAATGGTGCGACGAATCTCATCGTCCCGACCAATCACAGGATCTAACTTGCCCATCCGCGCACGCTCGGTTAAATCAATGGTGTATTTCTTTAAGGCCTCACGCTGACCTTCAGCATCTGCACTATTCACTGAATCTCCTCCGCGCACTAAATCAATAGCCGCCTCTAACGATTTACGATTTAAACCATTTTCACGTGCAAGCTTACCAAGCTCACCCTTGTCATCAGCCACCACTAGCAAAAATAACTCGCCAGCGATAAATTGATCATTACGCTTATTGGCTTCTTTTTCACATAAGTTGAGCCAGTTACTTAAGTCA
>CALQED020000020.1 GCA_943329505.2 Polynucleobacter meluiroseus
ACGTCAATCCAAAAGCAGATGTTTCTGTGAAGTTGGTTTCTGAAGTTGGTGTTGGTACCGTTGCCGCTGGTGTTGCTAAGGCAAAAGCCGATCACGTCGTGATCGCTGGTCATGACGGTGGTACCGGTGCATCGCCACTGTCTTCTATTAAGCATGCTGGTTCGCCATGGGAATTGGGTTTAGCTGAAACACAGCAAACCTTGGTACTTAATGGCTTGCGTAGTCGTATCCGCGTTCAGGCGGATGGTCAAATGAAGACAGGCCGTGACGTGGTGATCGGTGCTTTATTAGGCGCTGATGAGTTTGGTTTTGCAACCGCCCCATTAGTGGTTGAGGGTTGCATCATGATGCGTAAGTGTCATTTGAATACCTGCCCAGTCGGTGTTGCTACTCAAGATCCAGAATTGCGTAAGAAGTTTTCTGGCAAGCCTGAGCATGTGGTGAATTTCTTCTTCTTTATTGCAGAAGAAGCCCGCGAGATCATGGCGCAACTCGGCATTCGTAAATTTGATGACTTGATCGGCCGCGTAGATTTATTAGATACCCGCAAAGGGATTGATAACTGGAAAGTACACGGCTTGGACTTCAGCAAGATTTTTGCTGAGCCTCAAGTGGCTAGCGACGTCCCACGCTATCAAGTCCTGACGCAGGATCATGGTTTAGCAAGCGCGCTCGATAACATCTTGATTGAGAAGAGCGAGCCTGCTTTAGAGCGTGGCGAGAAGGTCTCTTTCATTGTTCCGGTGAAGAATGTAAACCGCACCGTTGGCGCAATGCTCTCTGGCGAGGTAGCTCAGCGCTATGGCCATGCGGGCCTGCCTGATGACACGATTCATATTCAACTCAATGGCACTGCTGGCCAAAGCTTTGCAGCCTTCTTGGCTCACGGCATCACGTTAGATTTAGTGGGTGACGGCAATGACTATGTTGGTAAGGGCTTGTCTGGTGGTCGCGTCATTGTGCGCGCTCCCCATGAGTTCCGTGGCGATACCGCTAAGAACATCATTGTCGGTAACACCGTTCTATACGGCGCAATCGCTGGTGAGGCATTCTTTAATGGTGTTGCTGGTGAGCGTTTTGCAGTCCGTAACTCTGGCGCTACTACCGTTGTAGAGGGTACTGGAGACCACGGTTGTGAATACATGACCGGTGGAACCGTAGCGGTCTTGGGTATAACGGGCCGAAACTTTGCTGCAGGTATGAGTGGTGGTATTGCTTATGTCTACGATGAAGATGGTTTATTCGATAAGCGCTGCAATACTAGTATGGCTACTTTAGAAAAAGTACTGCCTTCTGCAGAGCAAACTACCAAGATGCCAAAGTCAGAGTGGCATGCCCCTATCGATGTTAAAGATGGCGGTGAACGATTAACAGATGAGCAAATCTTAAAGAACTTAATTGAGCGCCATTTCCGCTACACCGGCTCAGAGCGTGCTAAAGCACTTTTGGCTGATTGGGAAAATGCCCGCAACCGTTTTGTGAAAGTTCTCCCAACTGAGTACAAGCGTGCACTTGGTGAGTTGTGGGAAAAGGCTCAGAAGAATACGGTTGCTGCTTAAGTAACTTAATCAAACAGATAGACGGATATTAAGAAAAGATACTAAGGATTAGATATGGGTAAGGTCACTGGATTTATGGAGTTTGAGCGTGTCGATGAAACATACGAAGCGCCTACAAAACGTCTCCACCATTACAAAGAGTTTGTGGTTGCGTTAACTGATGAAGAAGCTAAGATTCAGGGCGCGCGCTGTATGGATTGCGGTATTCCGTTCTGTAACAACGGCTGCCCAGTCAATAACATTATTCCTGACTTTAATGATTTGGTTTTCCATAACGACTGGAAAAATGCATTAGATGTTTTGCAATCTACGAACAACTTCCCTGAATTCACCGGACGTATCTGCCCGGCACCTTGCGAAGCCGCTTGTACTTTGGGGATTAATCGTGCCCCAGTAGGCATTAAGTCAATCGAGCACGCCATTATTGATAAAGGCTGGGAAAGTGGTTGGGTAAAACCACAGCCCCCCAAAACGAAGACTGGCAAGAAAGTGGCCATTGTCGGCGGCGGCCCTGCAGGCATGGCGGCGGCTCAGCAATTGGCCCGTGTTGGTCATGATGTGACCTTGTTCGAAAAGAATGATCGCATCGGTGGTTTATTGCGTTATGGCATTCCTGACTTCAAGATGGAAAAGTGGCTGATCGATCGCCGTGTAGAACAAATGCAAGCAGAAGGCGTGAAATTTGAAACTGGCGTTTTCGTTGGTAAAGAAGCCATCGGCGCTGAAGTCAAAAATTATTCTACTAAGACAGTATCGCCTGAGCAGTTGATGAAAGATTTTGATGCTGTGGTCATTACTGGTGGTGCGGAGCAGCCGCGGGATCTCCCAGTTCCAGGTCGTGAACTTGCTGGTGTGCACTATGCGCTGGAATTTTTAATTCCTCAAAATAAAGAAAATGCAGGCGATTTTAAAAACGATATCCGTGCAACTGATAAACACGTTGTTGTGATTGGTGGTGGTGATACCGGCTCTGATTGTGTTGGCACCTCTAATCGCCATGGCGCTAAGCAAATTACTCAGTTCGAGTTGCTCCCTCAGCCGCCAGAGGAGGAGAACAAGCCATTGGTATGGCCATATTGGCCAACAAAGTTACGCACGTCGTCTTCGCACGAAGAAGGTTGTGATCGGGATTGGTCTGTGGGCACGAAACGTTTTGAGGGTAAAAACGGCAAAGTTGAAAAGCTGATTGGTGTTCGTTTGGAGTGGAAAGAGGGCAAGATGTCAGAAGTTCCAAATTCCGAGTTTGAGATCAAAGCAGATTTGGTACTTTTAGCCATGGGCTTTGTATCCCCGGTTCAGCAGATATTGAATGCTTTCGGTGTAGAAAAGGATGCTCGTGGTAACGCCAAAGCAACGGTAGATGGCCAAAATGCTTATCAGACGAATGTTCCCAAGATATTTGCTGCTGGTGATATGCGCCGTGGTCAATCCTTGGTGGTTTGGGCGATTCGTGAAGGTCGCCAATGTGCGCAAGCAGTAGACCAGTATTTGATGGGGTCATCTGTTTTGCCCCGATAATATCGGGGATATGAATAGTTCTGAGCCAAACTCATTGGATGTCAAAAAGCCTCTAGGTGAAGTAGTCGTTTCTATTAAGGACGTCAACTTTTCCTACGCTCCTGGTGAGCGCCAAATTTTATCGGGACTCAATATGGAGTTTCGACGAGGCCAGGTAGTTGCGGTCATGGGCGGATCGGGTTGTGGCAAGACGACCATTCTGCGTTTGATTGGCGGTCAATTCACAGCTCAATCGGGACAAGTGTTATTTGAAGGCCAAGACGTTGGCAAGATGAGCGGCAATGAATTAATGACTGCTCGTCGTCGTATGGGTATGCTCTTTCAATTTGGCGCTTTATTCACCGACCTCAATGTTTTTGAAAACGTGGCTTTTCCATTGCGCGAACATACTGATCTCAGTGAAGAGCTTTTGCGTTCACTAGTGCTCATGAAACTAAATGCAGTAGGTTTGCGTGGTGCGCGTGATTTAATGCCCTCGCAAATTTCGGGCGGTATGGCAAGACGTGTTGCTCTTGCTAGGGCAATTGCATTAGATCCTCCGCTCATCATGTATGACGAGCCCTTTGCAGGTCTAGATCCAATTTCTTTAGGGATTACTGCAAGGCTTATTCGTGATCTGAATAATGCCCTGGGAGCCACGAGTTTATTGGTTACGCACGATGTTGAAGAAACGTTTGAAATTGCAGATTATGTGTACTTTATTGCCAATGGTCGCATTGGCGCACAAGGTACACCTGAGGAATTGAGCCACTCTATAGATCCTTTTGTAAGACAGTTTTTAGATGCTGCTCCTGACGGGCCTGTGCCCTTTCATTATCCAGGCCAAAGCCTAGAAGAAGATTTTGGAGTGAGGACTTCATGACTTTCATTCTCAATCTTTTTGGCGATCTCGGATTTTTTATTCGTCGCAATTTAAATAGTCTTGGACTAGCTGCGCGCATGTTTGTTGCGGTCATTTGGCGCTCAGGCTTTTTATTGAAAAGACCGCGCTTAGTGGTCGATCAAATTTTATTTGTTGGCAATCATTCGTTTGTGATCATTGCAGTTTCTGGTTTATTTGTTGGATTCGTTCTAGGCCTTCAGGGTTACTACACCTTAAATCGTTATGGCTCTGAGCAGGCTTTGGGCTTGTTGGTCGCTTTGTCCTTAACCCGTGAATTAGGGCCAGTGATTACAGCCTTGTTATTTGCGGGGCGTGCCGGCACTTCATTAACTGCAGAGATTGGCTTGATGAAGGCTGGCGAGCAATTAAGCGCCATGGAAATGATGGCGGTAGACCCATTGGGTCGTGTGATTGCGCCACGTCTTTGGGCTGGCATTATTTCCATGCCAATTTTGGCAACCATTTTTACAGCGGTGGGGGTGATGGGCGGTTATTTCGTAGGCGTTCCATTGATTGGAGTCGATTCCGGTGCATTTTGGTCACAAATGCAGGGCGGTGTTGATCTCTTTTCTGATATTGGAAATGGCCTTATTAAAAGTTTGGTATTTGGTGTGGCGGTGACTTTTATTGCTTTATATCAAGGCTATGAAGCGAAACCTACCCCTGAGGGTGTTTCACAGGCTACAACGCGTACCGTAGTGATTTCTTCCTTGTCAGTTTTAGCCTTGGATTTCTTGCTAACTGCAATGATGTTTTCAAATTAGAAAGAATAAACTGGGGCTCTTATGAGAAAAAGTGCAATTGATATTTGGGTGGGTATTTTTGTTGCCATTGGTTTACTGGCAGCGTTATTTTTGGCATTGAAAGTTGGCAATATGAACGCTGTGTCATTTGCGCCAACCTACAAAATTTCTGCGCGCTTTGACAACATTGGCGGCTTAAAGCCGCGTGCTCCGGTGAAAAGTGCGGGCGTTGTAGTGGGGCGTATTGCCAACATTTCTTTTGACGATAAAACGTATCAAGCAACTGTCGTGATGACGATTGAAGAGTCTTATAAGTTCCCTAAAGATTCATCAGCCAAGATTTTGACTTCAGGCCTATTGGGTGAGCAGTACATTGGTCTAGAGGCTGGTGGTTCCGATGATATGTTGGCAAATGGCGCAAAGATTTCACAAACTCAATCAGCGATTGTTTTGGAAAACCTTATTAGCCAGTTCCTGTACAACAAAGCGGCGGATAGCGGTCAAGAGAAGAGTGCAGCAAAATAATGTCTTCTAGCCTTCATTTCATGAGCAAGATCAGGCAATTTATCTTGCTTTGTATGGCTACTGTATTGGTGGGCTGTGCCTCTATTCCAGCGGGTGTGGAACCTTCCCCGAACGATCCATGGGAGCCTTTTAATCGCTCCGTCTTTGAATTTAATGAAGGCTTAGATACGTATTTACTAAAGCCAGTTGTCGCGGTCTACCGTTTTATATTGCCTGAGTTTGTGCGCGATGGCGTCTATAACTTTTTTAGCAATTACAGCGATATCTATACAGCGCTTTACAACTTACTTCAAGGCAAGCCAGATTATGCCTTTAACGATTTGATGCGAGTGGTCGTTAATACCACCATGGGGCTGGGTGGCTTAATTGATTTGGCGACCCCTGGTGGACTTGAAAAGCACAAAGAAGATTGGGGTCAAACATTGGGAGTTTGGGGTGTACCAGCAGGCCCATATGTAGTCTTGCCCTTTTTTGGTCCAAGCAACGTGAGGGATACCTTTGGCACGGTTGCCGACTTAGAGTCCGATTACTTATTTAGATTACTTCCAGATGTTGCTTTGCGTAACAGCATTACCGGTTTGCGTGTAGTCAATGCACGCAATACCTACTATGAAGCTGGTGATCTTTTGGATGGGGCTGCGATTGATAAGTACAGCTTTATGCGCGACGCCTATATTCAAAGACGGGCATATCAGATTAACGAGGGTCGAGATGATGAAGAGCCTTCAATGCCGGTTTACGAAAACCCTTACCAATAAGTGCCTTGTTTAATGGGCTGTTGTGTGAGGGACTAAAATGAGCCCTCAATGAGTTCAATGTTTGAGATAAACCTACCGAGATGAAACAATGAAAAGCTGTAAGATATTTTCTAAGTGCTTAACAATCTGTTTGCTATTGCTTTCTGGGGTGGTGTTTGCTCAGGTTCCAGATCAGGCAACCTCTCCAGACGCTCTAATCAAAATGGTTGTCACGGATGTGATGACTTCAGTAAAAGCGGATCCAGAAATTCAGAAGGGTAATATTCCCAAAATTGTGGATCTGGTCGAAAAGAAAATTGTTCCTTACACCGATATGCGTCGTACTACTGAAATGGCGATGGGCCCCAATTGGAAAAAAGCGACCCCCGAGCAACAGGCACAACTCACCTTAGAGTTTAAGAACTTATTGATTCGTACTTATTCTGGGGCTTTAAGTCAGTTACGTGATCAGACCGTGCAATTCAAGGCTTTTCGTGCTGCCGCGGATGACAAAGAGGTTGTGGTCAAAACAGTCGTATTAGGACGTGGCGATCCCGTGCCTTTAGATTACCGTTTAGAAAAAACGGATAAAGGCTGGAAGGTATATGACATGAACATCATGGGAGTTTGGTTAGTAGAGGCTTATCGCAACCAATTTACTAACCAGATTAGTCAAAATGGAGTCGAAGGGCTTGTGAAGTTTTTGCAAGATCGCAATAAACAGTTGGCTACTGCTAAGCCAGCAAATTAATCTCAGTCTTTAGATCATGCCCTTTCTTTTGCCCCAAACGGTTACTCAAGAAACTGCTCTGCAGTTACAGAAAGATGGTCTATTGAATATTGCCGCTTTAAGAACCATTGACTGCTCTGCACTGAAAGATTTTGATTCGACTGTTTTGACGGTGCTATTAGCATGGCAAAAACAGTTACAAGCTGATGGGCAGTCCTTAGCGCTTCAGGGTCCTCCTGAAAAGCTGAAAGTCTTGGCCAACGTATATGGCGTCTCTGCATTGCTAGGTTTATAAAAGCATGCATCCTGCCATTTCAATTAAAAATATTTCAAAACATTACGGCGCACTTCAAGCTCTCGACGATGTTTCTCTAGCAATTGAGCCTGGGGAATTTTTTGGGCTCTTGGGTCCGAACGGGGCAGGTAAGACAACCCTGATTTCAATTTTGGCTGGTTTGGTGCGGGCCGATAAAGGACATGCAGCTATTTTGGGTGCGGATGTTCAGGCTTCTTTTCGGAATGCACGTCGTATGTTGGGGGTTGTCCCCCAAGAGTTAGTCTTTGACCCCTTTTTTACCGTTCGTGAAACCTTGCGATTTCAGTCGGGCTACTTTGGTATCCGCAACAATGATGCTTGGATCGATGAGATCATGGCGCATTTGGATCTCACCGGAAAGGCCGATAGTAATATGCGCGCTTTATCCGGCGGCATGAAGCGTCGTGTATTGGTTGCACAGGCCCTAGTCCATCGTCCACCCGTTATTATTCTGGATGAACCCACAGCGGGCGTTGATGTCGAGTTGCGTCAGTCTTTATGGCAATTTATCAGCAGACTTAATCAGGATGGTCATACGATTGTGTTGACGACGCATTATCTTGAAGAGGCCGAGGCTTTGTGTCAGCGCATTGCGATGCTCAAGCAAGGCAAGATTGTTGCATTAGATACAACTGCAAATTTACTGACGCGTTATGGCTCAGTCAAAAAAGATGGCGAGGGCAAGACAGATCTCGAAGACGTTTTTGTCAATATTATGTCGGGAGGTGCTGTGTGAGCAATACTGTCAATAAAGCCCTGAACAAGCCTATCCTCGAATATGGCAGCGGCTTTCCGACGCTGTTGCTGAAAGAGGTCAAGCGTTTTTATAAGGTAGCGTTTCAGACAGTAGCCGCTCCAGTATTGACAGCGATTCTTTACCTCATGATTTTTGGTCATGTATTGGATGGGAAAGAAGTCTATGGCCGTTTAAGTTATACCGCTTTTTTGATTCCAGGCTTAGTCATGATGAGCGTTTTACAAAATGCATTTGCAAATACTTCCTCATCATTAATCCAATCTAAAGTGACCGGCAATCTCGTTTTTGTATTGCTTGCCCCTCTAAGTCACTTTGAGTTCTATGCTGCGTATATCTTGGCTGCAGTCTTTCGCGGCATTGTGGTTGGTTTAGGCGTATTTCTAATCACGCTTTGGTTCGGATTGCCTGCATTGGAGCACCCACTCTGGATCTTGGCATTTGCTTTTTTAGGTGCAGCGATTTTGGGAAGCTTGGGCTTGATTGCTGGGATCTTGGCAGATAAATACGATCAGTTAGCTGCTTTTCAAAACTTCGTCATCATGCCGGCCACGATGTTATCTGGGGTTTTTTATTCAATTCATTCTTTACCGCCGGCTTGGCAGGTTGTGTCGCATTTCAACCCTTTCTTTTACACGATTGATGGGTTCAGATACGGATTCTTCGAAGTATCTGACGTGTCCCCGTGGAGTAGCTTAGCAATCGTGCTTAGTTTCTTCATAGTGGTTTCAGGGATTACTTTGCGCTTATTGCAAAAGGGCTATAAGCTCCGACATTAATTATTTAGTGCTATTCGTTTTATTAGGAGAAATATATGTTTCCAACCCCTGAGCAGATTGAGGGCTATATTAAACAAGGCATCCAATGCACCCACATTCAAGTGGAGGGTGATGGACAACATTTTTATGCGACGATTGTGAGTCCTGACTTTGAAGGTAAGCGTCTCATACAGCGTCATCAATTGGTTTATAGCGCAATGGGGGACCGCATGAAAGCAGAGGTACATGCGTTATCGATAAAGGCTTTTACGCCTGAAGAATTTGCGCAGAATTCAGCGGCCTAGTACAACAACGCAGAAGTTTGGCAAGCTTTAATAACATTACAAAGTTTTTACTGGAATTGTTTTATGGATAAATTACGAATGGTAGGCGGGACTCCACTTCAGGGTGAGGTCATCATTGCTGGCGCTAAGAATGCTGCCCTACCCATTCTGTGTGCTTGTTTATTGACTGATCAGCCAGTGGTCTTGCGTAATGTTCCAGACTTACAAGATGTGCGAACGATGTTGAAGCTCTTACAAGAAATTGGTGTAACTATTCAATTTCCCAATCCAAAGGATCGCAGTCATTTGGTATTGAGTGCAGCAGTGATTAAGAGTTCAGAAGCGACTTATGAGATGGTGAAAACCATGCGGGCCTCTATTTTGGTGCTTGGCCCACTTCTTGCCAGAATGCACAGCGCCAAGGTTTCCTTACCCGGAGGTTGTGCGATTGGTGCGCGCCCTGTAGATCAGCATATCAAAGGCTTAAAGGCAATGGGCGCCACTATCAAGATTAAGAGTGGCTACATTCAAGCAGAAACGAAGCCACCAACAGATCGCCTAAAAGGCGCTTCAATTTTGACTGACATGATTACCGTAACTGGTACAGAAAATTTACTGATGGCCGCCACATTAGCCTCAGGCACAACCGTTTTAGAAAATGCGGCACGTGAGCCAGAAGTAGGCGACCTCGCTGAATTACTGGTGAAGATGGGAGCAAAGATCTCTGGCATCGGGAGCGATCGCTTAGTGATTGAGGGTGTCGAGAAATTGCATGGCGCTGAGCATTCTGTGATACCAGATCGTATTGAGGCCGGCACTTTTCTCTGTGCAGTAGCTGCTGCAGGCGGAGAAGTACTTGTGAAACATTGCCGTCCCGATACGCTCGATGCAGTGATGGTGAAACTGAAAGAAGCAGGCTTACAAATGGAGTTAGGCCCTGATTGGATTAAGGCTTCTATGCAAGGTCGTCCTAAAGCAGTGAGTTTTCGGACGTCAGAGTACCCCGCATTCCCTACGGATATGCAAGCCCAACTCATGGCAGTAAATGCAGTAGCTAGTGGCAACTCGACCATTACCGAGACTATTTTTGAGAATCGTTTTATGCATGTTCAAGAGCTCAATCGCTTGGGTGCTGATATTGCAATCGAAGGCAATACCGCTATTGCACAGGGTGTAGAAAAGCTTTCTGGCGCCATTGTCATGGCGACCGACCTTCGCGCTTCTGCTAGCCTAGTCATTGCTGGACTTGCAGCCCAAGGCGAAACCCAGGTTGACCGGATTTACCACTTAGATCGTGGATATGACCGCATGGAGCAGAAGTTGACCCTTTTGGGCGCTAACATTGAGCGAGTCAAGTAAGGTAGAGCAATAACTGAGGGATAATTAAGTCATGAAATTGACTTTAGCCCTCTCTAAAGGGCGCATCTTCGAAGAGACTGCAGAGATCCTATCTAAGGTCGGCATTGTGCCGAAAGAAGATCCTGAAAAGTCTCGCAAACTCATTATTGAGACATCTAACCCTGATGTGCGTTTGATTATTGTGCGCGCTTCGGATGTGCCAACCTATGTGCAATTTGGTGGTGCTGATTTTGGCGTAGCTGGCCTAGACGTATTGATGGAAAAAGGTACTGACGGCTTGTACGTGCCTTTTGATTTGAATATTGCCAAGTGCCGCATGTCTGTTGCAGTCCGCGAAGGCTTTGATTACGCTGCAGCAGTCAAACAAGGTTCGCGCTTAAAAGTAGCAACCAAGTATGTCAATTGTGCACGCGATCACTTTGCCAACAAAGGCGTACATATTGATACGATTCAGCTCTATGGTTCTATGGAGCTTGCTCCTTTGGTAGGCTTAGCAGATGCGATTGTGGATTTAGTGTCAACGGGAAATACGCTGAAGGCAAACGGTTTAGTTGAAGTTGAGCCCATTGCTGACATCAGTGCTCGGTTAGTAGTCAATCAAGCTTCCTACAAACGCAAGCGTGCACAGCTACAGCCCATTTTTGAGTTGTTGAAGT
>CALQED020000021.1 GCA_943329505.2 Polynucleobacter meluiroseus
CAAGAATCGCGGCAAGCGAGGCAGCTGCAATTCCTTTCCCTAAGGAAGAAACCACACCACCAGTGACAAAAACGTATTTGGTCATCGCTTAAGCTCTGTTGGAAATAGTAATTATAACGACAGCTATAAATCTCTTGAAACTTTCTAAAACGATACTATTGAATTCGCTTACGCTGATTTTTTACCCTTCGCTATCACTTTTCATAAAAATGGGCTAATACGGGGCTAATCTTTGTCTTAAGCCTATTTTTGGGGTGGTCATTGAATAGATGGGTGTTCTCAATCGCTTGGGCCCTGAAGAAAGTCCTGAAGAAAGAATGGGTAGTTTAGGTATTTATTAGGGTATTTATAGCCTTTTTAATCTTAAAAACCCGTTTTTTACTCATTTTGCGACTCCCAGATACGGCCTGAAGATTTAAACTCTTATATAAGACTTAAATTAGTCACTATAATCGTGGAAATCGGGTGAAAATGCCCCTTTAGACACTCAATTGACCACTTTTACCTCATAGGAAACATAATGTTAGAAGCCTATAGTGCCCACCTTGCTGAAAGAGCTGCTCTCGGTATTCCTGCCCTGCCCTTAACCAAAGATCAAACTTCTGAATTGGTGAAGTTACTAAAAAATCCGCCTGCAGGCAAAGAGACGGAATTAGTAGAAATGATCACCCATCGAGTTCCTGCTGGCGTTGATGAGGCGGCCAAAGTGAAAGCAGAATTTTTGGATGCTGTTGCAAAAGGCAGTGAGAAGTCTCCGCTGATCTCTCGCTTGAAAGCAACTGAATTACTAGGCACCATGCTTGGTGGCTACAACATCAAACCGTTGGTTGAATTACTGAGTGACGCTGAATGTGGCGCTGCAGCAGCAGAAGCGCTCAAGAAAACCCTCTTGATGTTTGATTACTTCAATGATGTTAACGAGCTAGCTGAAAAAGGCAATGCAAACGCCAAAGCGGTCATGAAGAGCTGGGCTGATGCCGAGTGGTTTACGAGTCGCCCCGTCGTTCCAGAGAGCATGAAGTTGACCGTGTTTAAGGTCACTGGTGAGACCAATACAGATGATCTTTCACCTGCTCCAGATGCATGGAGCCGTCCAGATATTCCTTTGCATGCAACAGTCATGCTGAAAAATCCCCGTGCTGGAATTGAGCCTGATGAAACGGGCGTACGCGGACCAATGAAGCAAATTGCCGAACTTCAGAAAAAAGGCAATCTCATTGCTTACGTAGGTGATGTTGTAGGCACTGGATCTTCACGTAAATCAGCTACCAACTCAGTACTCTGGTGGACAGGACAGGATATTCCATTCGTACCTAATAAGCGTTTTGGTGGCGTATGCCTTGGCGGCAATATTGCCCCCATTTTCTTTAACACAATGGAAGATTCTGGCGCGCTTCCAATTGAATTAGATGTCTCGCAAATGAATATGGGCGATGAAATTGAATTGCGCCCATACGAAGGCAAGGTATTTAAGAACGGCAAAGATATTGCTAACTTCTCGCTCAAGTCACCTGTAATTTTGGATGAAGTTCGAGCCGGAGGACGTATCCCTCTTATTGTAGGACGTGGTCTCACAGCTAAGGCACGTGCTGCCTTAGGATTGCCAGCCTCTACAGAGTTCCTGGTTCCAGTAAGCCCTCCTGATAATAAAAAAGGGTTTAGCTTGGCGCAAAAGATTGTAGGTCGCGCATGCGGCTTGCCTGAAGGGCAAGGTATTCGTCCCGGAACCTATTGTGAGCCTCATATGACTACAGTAGGTACACAAGATACCACTGGCCCAATGACCCGTGATGAATTGAAAGACTTAGCTTGCCTTGGATTCTCTTCTGATTTGGTAATGCAATCTTTCTGCCACACCTCCGCTTATCCAAAGCCAGTAGATATTCGCACCCAACATGAATTGCCCCCATTCATTACAAATCGTGGTGGTATATCTCTGCGTCCAGGGGATGGCGTGATTCATAGCTGGTTAAATCGCCTCTTGCTGCCTGATACTTGTGGAACCGGTGGCGATAGCCATACCCGCTTCCCTATTGGCATTTCTTTCCCCGCTGGCTCTGGTTTGGTAGCGTTTGCTGCTGCAACCGGAGTAATGCCGCTGGATATGCCAGAGTCTGTATTGGTCCGCTTCAAGGGCAAGATGCAACCTGGCATCACCTTGCGTGACTTGGTTAACGCGATCCCTTTGTATGCAATCAAGAAAGGTTTGTTAACGGTTGAAAAGCAAGGCAAGAAGAATGTTTTCTCTGGCCGTATTTTAGAAATCGAAGGCTTACCAGATCTGAAAGTTGAACAAGCATTTGAGCTGTCTGATGCTTCAGCAGAGCGTTCCGCAGGTGGTTGCACAGTGCATCTCAATAAAGAACCCATCATTGAGTACATGCAATCAAATATTACTTTGATGAAGTGGATGATTGCTAATGGTTACGAAGATAAGCGTGCGCTTGGTCGTCGTATTAAAGCCATGGAAGCGTGGATTGCTAACCCACAACTTCTGAAAGCAGATGCGAATGCTGAATATGCAGAAATCCTCGAGATCAATATCGATGAAATCAAAGAGCCTATCCTTGCATGCCCTAATGATCCAGATGACGTCAAGGTGCTGTCTGAAGTTGCTGGCGATAAGATTGATGAAGTCTTCATTGGCTCTTGCATGACGAATATCGGCCATTTCCGTGCAGCTGGTCAAGTATTGCAAGGGAAGAAGGATATGCCTACTCGTTTATGGGTTGCCCCTCCAACGAAGATGGACGCCATGGTTTTGATGGAAGAAGGTTATTACGGCATGTTGGGCGCATCTGGTGCTCGGATGGAAAGTCCCGGCTGCTCATTGTGCATGGGCAACCAAGCACAAATCCGCAAGGGCTCTACAGCGGTATCAACATCAACCCGCAATTTCCCGAACCGTTTAGGTATCGATACCCGCGTCTATTTAGCATCTGCTGAATTAGCAGCGGTAGCGGCACTCTTGGGTCGCCTACCAACGGTAAGTGAGTATTTGGAGCAAGTAAAAGCACTTGCTACTAAATCTCATGATGTCTATAAATACATGAGTTTCGATAAGATCAAGTCATTTAGTGACGTTGCTGATACCGTTACCGTGTAATGTTTAGTTCCCCGCCGTTTATTCGGTGGGCATTAAAAAGGCGATCAGTTGATCGCCTTTTTAATTTCTTCACAGGGAAGCTAAAGAGCAGTTAGATAGACAACTTGTTTTCTTGACGAGCGTTTTCACGACTGATTCCTGAAATCCACTGATTGGTAGGTAGCCCTGTTTTCTGCATAATGATTTTGGCCCGCTTAGAGACGTCCCTCCATTCAGCCTCGAGATCAGGCCCTTTAAATGCGATTGCAACAACATTGCAATCATGTGATTCAGGGAAAAGTAATACGCGGTTTTTGAATGCTTGGCAAATGTTCTTGAGGTTGATATCAAAACTCTTGTGACGTGAGAAAAGGTTCACCGTCATCACGCCGGGCTCTTTGAGGATGTTGTAGCAACCTTTGTAAAACTCTAAGGAACTTGCGGCAGGCCCATCACAGATAGCATCGTATAGATCAACCTGTACCGCATCAAAGCAAGCTTTATTTTTACTGGCCTTAACAAAAACTTTGGCGTCAGTTTGCAAGGTCTCTAACCTACGATCATCATTCGGAGTAAAAAACATAGATCTTGCCGCCACGATGACTGCAGGGTTGAGCTCTACAACGGTCGTTTTTACTGCTGGGCAATATCGATAATGAAATTTGGCTAGTGCGCCCGTACCTAAACCAAGCTGAGCGATCTTCATACCAGGCTTAGTTTCTAAAAATAGTAGCCAAGCCATCATCTGCTGGTTGTACTCAAGATAAATTTCATCAGGGTCGCGAATACGCATAGCCCCTTGAATCAACTCACTACCAAAGTGCAAATAACGAACACCACCACTCTCAGAAAAGGTGACCGGCTCCATTGCAAACAAAATTATTGAGCCCAGCGACGTGCGTTTCTGAATAAACGCAACCAAGGGCTAGCACCATCAGGTGTATTTAGCCACTCTGGTGGACACCAACTCATTTGCACTGCTCTAAATACACGCTCAGGATGGGGCATCATGACGGTGAAACGACCATCCGTTGTGGTGACGCCAGTCAAACCGCCTGGCGAGCCATTTGGGTTCATTGGGTAGGTTTCAGTATGGCTGCCTTGATGATCAACGAAACGTAAAGCAGCTAAGCCTTGTTGTTGAATGTGCTGAAGATTGCCTTGTTGACTGAAATTGGCAAAGCCTTCACCGTGGGCAATCGCAATCGGTAATTGACTGCCTTCCATACCTTGGGTAAAGATCGAAGGTGAAGACATCACCTCTGCCATCACGAGACGCGCTTCATATTGCTCGGATTGATTGCGGGTAAATTTAGGCCAGGCTTCTGCACCAGGAATAATTTGCGAAAGATTGCTCATCATTTGGCAGCCATTGCAAACACCTAAAGCAAAGCTATCCTGGCGATTAAAAAAGCGTGAGAATTGATCCCGCAATTGCTGGTTAAAGAGAATTGTTTTTGCCCAGCCTTCACCAGCGCCCAGCACATCGCCATAGCTAAAGCCACCACAGGCAATGAGCCCTCTGAAATCATCTAACTTAGCTTTACCGCTTAATAAGTCTGACATATGAACATCAAAGCTATCAAAGCCAGCCCAGTGAACGGCATAGGCCATTTCTACATGGGAGTTCACCCCCTGCTCACGCAAAATTGCCACCTTAGGTCTGAGGTTCTTTGCAATAAATGGGGCTGCGATATCTTCTGTTATCTCAAAAGTCAGCTTCGGTGACATTCCAGGATCAGATACGTTATCGAGAAGCGCAAATTCAGAATCGGCACACGCTGGGTTATCACGTAAGCGCGCTATTTGATAACTTGTATTGGTCCATATCTTCTGCAGCACTTCACGTGGTTCAGCAAAGATATTTTTTGCATCGCGCCAGATTTCAATTCGGCCAGTAGTGTTGGGCTTGCCAATCACATGACTGTAAGCACTTAAGCCTAACTTACGCAAAATGGCGAATACGGCATCACGGTCTTGTCTACGCACCTGGATCACTGCTCCAAGTTCTTCAGTGAATAATGCCCGCATGGTCTGTTCGTGCCGAAGCCCAGATACCTGCTGCGACCAGTTTTTTGCATCACCATAATCAGGTTCTTGGCCAACATCAACAGCAATCATGTCAACATTCATCGATATACCGATATGTGAAGCGAATGCCATCTCTGCAATGCACGCGAATAGACCACCATCGGAACGATCGTGATAAGCCAGTACTTGATTCTCTTTGCGCAACTCAATAATGGCAGCGGCTAGAGCCTTGAGATCCTCTGGATGATCTAAATTAGGGGCTGATTTTCCGGATTGATTGAGGACCTGAGCCAAAATACTGCCAGCCATGCGGTTCTTGCCGCGACCCAGATCAATGAGGATCAATTCAGTCTCTAAGGGTGAGCCGTCTTCGTTTTTAAGCTTTAATAATGGTGTTGTCGTTTTACGGACATCTTGCACTGAAGCAAATGCAGAAATAATCAGTGACACTGGCGCAACGACTTTCTTAGACTTGCTGCCCTCCTGCCACTCAGTAGCCATCGATAAAGAATCTTTTCCCACTGGAATCGAAATTCCTAAGGCTGGACATAATTCCATGCCAACTGCTTTTACTGAGTCATATAGCTTAGCGTCTTCACCAGGGGCGCCACAGGCAGCCATCCAGTTCGCAGAAAGTTTGACGTCTTCAAGGCGACGAATGTCAGCTGCTAATAGATTAGTGAGGGCCTCCCCAACGGCCATACGAGCCGCAGCAGGAGCGTCAATGACAGCTACTGGAGTCCTCTCCCCCATACTCATTGCTTCTCCACGGTAGCCTTGGTAATCCATCAGAGTTACCGCACAATCTGCTACTGGCACCTGCCATGGACCAACAAATTGATCGCGCGCATTTAGTCCGCCAACGGTTCTATCGCCAATGGTGATCAAGAATGATTTGCTAGCAACCGTTGGTTGCTGCAGTACCCACGCAATCGATTGAGCTAAATCAGTATCCGTCACATCAAGCTCTGTAAATTCTTGGGTAATCCGTTTTACGTCCCGGTGCATCCGTGGGGGTTTACCAAGTAACACTTCCATCGGCATATCAATGGGCAATGCAGCATCTGTTCCATCGGCTTGCTTTGAATCGACCAACTGCAACTGACGCTCTTGAGTCGCCTCACCTACAACAGCAAAAGGGCAACGTTCACGCGCACAGAAAGACTTTAATAATTCAAGATCTTTTGACTCAATGGCTAATACATAGCGCTCCTGAGATTCATTGCACCAGATTTCTGCAGGACTCATGCCGCTCTCTTCTAGCGGAATACTGCGGAGTTTGAATTTGGCACCTAAGCCAGCACCATCAGCCAATTCAGGGAATGCATTGGATAGACCTCCAGCACCGACATCATGAATAGAAACAATCGGGTTCTTATCACCTAGAGCACGACAGGCATTAATCACTTCCTGTGCACGACGCTCCATCTCTGGGTTGCCGCGTTGTACTGAATCAAAATCAAGGTCTGCAGTATTAGTACCGGTGGCAACAGAACTGCCTGTTGCGCCGCCCATACCAATCCGCATGCCTGGTCCACCCAGTTGAATTAATAAATGTCCAGATTGAATGGCTTTTTTATCGGTATGAATCGCATCGATACTGCCAATGCCACCAGCAATCATGATGGGCTTGTGATAACCACGGCGAGTACCGTCTAAGGTTTGCTCAAAGACACGGAAATAACCACCTAGGATTGGTCGACCAAATTCATTATTAAATGCAGCGCCTCCGAGAGGGCCGTCAATCATGATCTGCAAAGGAGTTGCAATGCGGTCAGGCTTACCGTAATGATCACTTTCCCATGGCAAATCTGTGCCGGGGATATTAAGGTTTGAGACTGAAAAACCAGTAAGGCCTGCTTTAGGACGACCACCCACCCCTGTCGCACCTTCATCACGGATTTCACCGCCTGCACCCGTTGAAGCGCCTGGAAAGGGTGCTATTGCAGTTGGGTGATTATGAGTCTCTACCTTCATTAAGGTATGTACTAGACGGGTATCTTTATCGTAGCGCTGATCAATGCCTTGAGGCGTCCAAGTTTCCGCTTCACAACCCACCATCACTGCTGAATTATCTGAGTAGGCAACGATGGTGCCTTCAGGCTGTAATTGATGGGTATTCCGAATCATGGCGAACAAAGAACGCTCTTGATCATCACCGTCAATGGTCCAACTAGAATTAAAAATCTTATGGCGGCAGTGCTCACTATTAGCCTGAGCAAACATGATGAGCTCTACATCACTTGGATTGCGCTGGAGACGCACAAAATTTTCAGTCAGATAGGCCACTTCATCATCAGATAATGCTAATCCCAATACTTGGTTGGCTTTATCTAATGCAGCCCTACCCTCAGTCAGAACTAGAATGCGCTCTAAAGGACGATCATTGAGGGTTTGATACAAAGCATTCGCTTCTTCAATAGAATGAATAACAGCCTCGGTCATCCGATCATGAATAGCGGCTAAAACGAGTTGCTCTTTTTCGGGGCTTAATGGCTGTTTACTCTTCCATGCAAACTGAACGGCGCGCTCAATTCTTAAAATATGGAGACCACATTGTTGGGCAATATCGGTTGCCTTACTGGCCCAAGGAGAGACAGTGCCTAGACGAGGAATAACAATCGCCGCATCTATATCTGCAGAATTTTTACCAAACCAGGATTTACCTAGAGTAATACTTGAGGAAAAAGGTTGGCCGTAAGTAAGAAGACTTACAAGGATCTCTTGATCTTTTGCGTTAGCTTGCAGCTCCGACCAAATTAAGTGCAAATACTGCGCCTCAATGGCGACAAGCTCTACCCCTTGTGCAGATAATGAAGCTAAAAGCCGCTGTTGACGAAAAGGGGAAAGCGCATCAGCGCCGGGCAAAAAGTGGAAAAAAGACATCCCTAGATTATAAGGTTTTGCTTATGCCAAGCGACCACCCTGAAGGGCAAGTTGGCGCTGGCACCGACTGGCCAAGGCAGGATCATGGGTGACCAATACCAGAGTGGAATGATTGGCCTGGTTTAGCTCAAAAAGTAGTTGAATGACCCGTTCACCGCTAGCCTCATCTAGGCTACCAGTGGGCTCATCAGCAAATAGGAGTTCGGGTTTGGCTATGAACGCTCTTGCCAGAGCAACCCGCTGCTGTTCTCCCCCAGATAGCGTTTTGGGGAAATGATTGAGCCGGTCCTGTAGGCCAACTTTTTCGAGCCAAGCTATCGCCTCCTCTTTGGCATCGTTGCGACCACGCATTTGAGCCGGCAATAGAACATTCTCCAGGGCAGTCAAATGGGACAATAACTGGAAGGACTGAAATACAAAACTCACATGGGCGGCACGTAGTTTCGCTCTACCATCTTCATCTAAGCCATTCAGATCTTGACCCATTAAAGTCACATTTCCAGAGCTAGGTAAATCTAAGCCTGCTAAAAGTCCTAATAAGGTACTTTTTCCAGACCCAGAAGCTCCAGTAATAGCTACACTTTCACCTTGAACAATATCAAAGCTAATGTCGTGCAAAATAGTCAGTGGGCCATCACTGGAAATCACTTGCTTACCAAGATGATTGGCGCTCAATACTTTTGTTGGAATCTTCATAAATGAATCAAGCTTGGTGTAATTGCTGGAGAGTAAAAATAGTATCGACAGGTCTATTTTGCCTGTTAATGGCCATTGTCACAGCAGCTCATGCTAATCCTGTCATACTTGTGATGGGCGATAGTCTTTCTGCTGAATATGGTCTACCCAGAGGGGCTGGCTGGGTCAAGTTATTAGAGGGCCAATTACAGCAACAATCTAGTCCTTGGGTTGTCTTTAATGCCAGCATTAGCGGTGAGACGAGTTCTGGCGGCCTGACACGTTTACCCAAGCTCCTCGCGACTAAAAAACCTGGCATTGTTTTGTTAGAGCTTGGTGCAAATGATGCCTTAAGGGGTCTATCCATTGAGCAAACTCAAAGCAATCTACGCAAGATGATTGTCATGAGCAAACAAACTGGCGCTCAGGTTCTATTATTTGGAATGCAAATCCCGCCCAATTATGGCCAGCAATATACCCAGCAATTTAAAGAGATCTTTCCAAGAGTGGCAAACCAAGAAAATATTGAACTCTTACCGTTTTTTATGGCCGGGGTTGCTGCAAACAAAGATTATTTTCAGTCTGACAACATACACCCCAACAAGGCAGCCCAATCCGTTCTCTTTAAAAACGTATGGGGCGCTATGGCCCCATATCAAACACTACTCCAAACTCGTTAGAGACTAACTGCCAGCGCTGCTTGAAGGTGGCTTTAGAGGGTTAATGACCTTTACGGTTGCGGTATCACGCCAGTAAGACATGAAGCCAGCAAATTCTGCTTGGGCTGCTAAGGCTTGGATCTGTTGTGCTTGGGCTTTGTGAATTTTGGTATCCGCTCCAGGAGGCTGGCGGACCTGATCAATACGATATAAAACCGCTCCCACGCCTGGATTATTAATCGAAATAATCGCTGGGAACTTACCAGGATTAACGGACATCACGTCATCTAAGGCTGGGCCAATTAAGTTCGCTGGCTGATTGCGGGATACCCAAATTGGATTAGCGAAGCCACCAATCATTTTGGGATCTTTTTCTAAGGCAGCATAGCGCTCTGCAGCTGCAGCTAAAGCCAATTTCATAGCAGCTCTTTGGCTAACTTGACGCTTCACCTCGGCAGCAACATCTTGATATGGCATGATTTGGGCTGGATGGAAAGTCACCACCCTGGCAGAAATAAAAGTACCTGGAGCAGTTTGTACTGCCTCAGTATTACGCTTATTCTTTAACGCCTCGTCACCAAATAATGATTGCACCACCTTTGGATTGGCCAACGGATGCTCTTTAGGTAAGCCAGCAGGACCAGCGCGGGTTATTCCCTTTTGTGTCTGGACTGACAACTTTAATTTTTCAGCGGCTGGCTTGAGGCTATCTGACTGATCGTAGGTCATATTGGCAAATTGATCTGCTTTCTCACCAAATACCTTTGTATCTTCCTTGGGATCTGCTTTTAGAACAATATATTCAACGTCCACAAAATCCGGACTTTCAAATAATTTCGCATTTGCGTTATAGAAAGCCTGCAGTTCATCTTGGCTTGGATTTACCTTGCCAAGATAATCTTTGGCATTGAATGTCAAGGATTGCACTTGACGCTCTGTTTCATAAAGCGTAGAAATAATTTCAGACAACTTAGGCGTGCCGATTTCGGTACGAGCCACAGAATTTACCAATTGACTAATCTTTAAATCAAATGCTTGGCCCGCATAAAACTGCTCCTCATTCATACCATTACTAGCAAGTAATTGCTTGAAGCGCGCATCATCAAAACTTCCATCTTGACGATATAAGGCACGAATTTGTGGAATGCCTTGCAAACTTTTTACCAAAGCCTCCTTACCAACTTGTAAACGCAGATCATTTACAGCAAATCCTAAAATACGCTGCTGGAGCAGTTCATTCAAGATGGCCTGTTTAAATGGAAGACTTTGGGCAATTTGCAGATTTCCGCCAACACGCTCAGCCTGACGTTTTGCAGCACTCTCAACCTCTTGTCCGGTAATCGGCTTGCCATTAACTTTGACCAGATCAGTCTCTTTGTCCATAAAACTGGAATAACTTGAAATGCCAAAGAAAGCAAATGATGGAACGATGAACAACATC
>CALQED020000022.1 GCA_943329505.2 Polynucleobacter meluiroseus
ATTCTGGCAAGGCTTGGGTTAATTGCTCAAAACTTTCTACTGCGGTTTGTAATTGCAAAGCTTCTGATTATTCAATTAATGGACAAACCCAATAAGCCTGCAAACCTTTTGAGAGCCAACTCTGTAGACCGCCAATCACTTCATCTCGGCGGCTGGCTTTAATGACCTTTGTAGCAATTGGCTTTCGACCTGGCGGTAATTCATCGATTGCAGATACGTCTAAGTCGGCGTAATAGGTCATCGCCAAAGTACGTGGAATCGGGGTTGCAGACATCATTAACTGATGACAATAAAACAATTCAGAGCCAACGCGCTGCTGAATCTCTAGCCGCTGACGCACTCCAAAACGATGTTGCTCATCGATAACAGCTAAGCCCAATTTAGCAAAACTCACATTCTCCTGAATGAGTGCGTGCGTACCAATAATGAGTTGCGCACCACCGCCCTCAATCATCTCTTGAGCTAAACGTTTTTCTTTTGCTTTCAAACTACCAGATAGCCAGGCGACTTGAACTCCTAAGGGCTCAAACCACTCTTTCATCTTCAGATAATGTTGCTCAGCCAATATCTCCGTAGGAGCCATCACAGCAGCCTGATAGCCATGGTCCATGACGCGTGCTGCTGCAAGCGCAGCCACGACAGTTTTACCACTACCAACATCGCCCTGAAGGAGACGGTTCATCGGAAAGGATTGAGATAGATCATTACCAATTTCATCCCAAACGCGAGCCTGGGCTGTCGTTAACTGAAAAGGTAAAGCCTTCAGTAGTCCCGCTTCAAGACTCTTACTCTCGGCTTGTTGTTTAAATCTTGGTGCCTGTCGCTCCCTACGAATAGCATGTGCACGCTTTAAGGAAATTTGTTGGGCAAGTAATTCTTCAAACTGCACACGGCGCCATGCGCGATGGGTGCGCTCCAATAATGCTTGTGTATCAGCATCGGCTGGCGGTTGATGCAAATATGTAATGGCAGATTGCAGGTTCGGCCAATCATGGCTTGGCAGTAATTCTGTCATCAGTTTTTGAGGCAAGAACTCCGACAAACTGTCTTGCAAACTAGGATCGCGTAAGGCTTGGGTCACTGCCTTACGAATCGCTGCTTGTGATACACCAGCGCTTGCTGGATAGACCGGGGTCAAGCTCGTTGGCAACGGCGCGTCTGGAGTTACTGCACGAACGGTTGGATGAACCATCTCGGAGCCTTGGAATCCTTCGCGTATATCTCCTCGCACCCGAATATGTGTACCTACTGCCATTTGCTTTTGCTGGCTTGGGTAGAAATTCAGAAATCGCAATTGCAAAGTTGCCGTGTCATCTTCTATAGTCACGAGCATCTGCCTCCTGGGCCGAAAGAGGACTTGATTTCGAATCACCACACCCTGAGTCTGCACTGACTGAAAGCGCCCCTGAATCACCCCCTCCTCAATCGTGCATAACTCTGTCTCATCTTCATAGCGGGACGGAAGATGCAAAGCAAGGGCCATTGGGCTATCTAAACCCATTTTTTGAAGTGTATTTGGTGCTTGCTTAGTAGTCATCGTTAAAATCCAATACCTGATGGTAATACTATGCAACTTTCCGACTTCAATTACGAACTCCCAGCCGAACTAATCGCCCAATATCCCTTGGCGAATAGAACTGATAGCCGCCTCCTTGAGGTTAAGGCTAATGAGGGTGGTCACGTCCAACTCATAGATCGTCAGTTCAAGGATATTCTTAACCTGATTAAACCAGGGGACTTATTAGTCTTTAATGACACCAAGGTAATCCCAGCAAGACTTCATGGCAAAAAAGAGACCGGGGGCAATGTTGAAATCCTCATCGAGCGTATTAGCGGTGATCGGCAAGCTTGGGTCCAAATCAGAGCCTCTAAAGTACCTAAGACGGGCTCTATTGTTCATGTTCATAACCAAGCGGGGGAGACATTTCCTGTTGAGATGATTGGATACGATGGGCGCTTTTATGAAGTTCGCTTTCCCGAAGATGTATTTTTATTGCTGGAACGCTTTGGTGAGCTACCCCTGCCACCCTATATCGAGCATCAACCCGACGGCGAAGATGCTCAGCGCTATCAAACCGTCGTTGCCAAAAATCCAGGTGCTGTTGCAGCACCAACTGCGGGTCTACACTTTGACGAATCGATTCTGAAGCAACTCAAGAGCCTGGGAGTTGAGCAAGCCACAGTGACCTTGCATGTTGGTGCCGGTACCTTTACCCCAGTTCGGGAAGAGGACTTATCTAAACATCGGATGCACTATGAATGGTTCTCCATCCCACAAGCTACTTTAGATGTGATTACAAAAACTCAGAGCAATGGAGGAAGAGTTATTGCCGTTGGCACAACTAGCTTACGTGCCCTGGAGAGTCAGGGCTTGAATGGCGAAAGTAGCGGGGAGACAAATCTGTTTATTACACCCGGTTTTCAATTTAAAACGGTGGATTGCTTGCTAACCAACTTTCATCTGCCAAAATCTACCTTATTGATGTTGGTGAGTGCCTTTGCGGGCATGGGCAATATTCGTGCTGCATACCAACATGCGATTGATCAGAAATATCGCTTCTTCAGTTATGGAGACGCCATGTTTCTTTGCCGACTTGAGAATACAAAGCCATGACCAAACCAATTCACTTTAATATTTTGGCACGCGACTCGCAAAGCCCTGCGCGTCTTGGTCAACTTGATTTACCGCATGGTAGTGTGCAAACCCCCATCTTCATGCCAGTGGGGACCTATGGCACTGTGAAGGCAATGACGCCGCGCGACCTCAATGAAGCCAAAGCACAAATCATTTTAGGCAATACATTTCATCTTTGGTTGCGTCCAGGATTAGATGTCATTAAAAAACATGGTGGCTTGCATCGCTTTATGGGCTGGGATAAACCTATCCTCACGGACTCAGGAGGCTTTCAGGTATTTAGTCTAGGCGCATTACGCAAGATCTCTGAAGAAGGCGTGACTTTTGCATCGCCCATTAACGGCGACAAGCTCTTTATGTCGCCAGAAGTATCGATGGAAATTCAGGCGGTATTAAATAGTGATATTGCCATGCAATTTGATGAATGTACCCCATACGAAATCAAGGGTCAGCCTACCTCTGAGAAAACTGTGCGAGCCTCACTCGAGATGTCTTTACGTTGGGGTGATCGCTCACTGAAACGATTTAGAGAACTGAATACCGGCAACGGGCTTTTTGGCATCGTACAAGGCGGCATGTTTGAGAACCTACGCGAGTTTTCTTTAGATGCAGTTAGTCAGCAAGGTTTTGATGGTATTGCTATTGGCGGCTTATCCGTTGGCGAGCCAAAGCCTGAATTTGAGAGAATTCTCACATTTACAGCGCCTAAATTACCCGAACTCATGCCCCACTACCTCATGGGCGTAGGAACTCCTGAAGACCTCATGCTGGGCGTGAGTATGGGAATCGATATGTTTGATTGCGTGATGCCTACCCGTAATGCTCGCAATGGTTGGCTATTCACCCGTTTTGGTGACCTCAAATTACGTAATGCAGGCTACAAAGACGATGATCGTCCGCTTGACCCCACATGCACTTGCTATACCTGCCAAAACTTCACTAGATCCTACTTAAATCACCTCCAAAAGGCGAATGAGATTTTAGGATCGCAACTCAATACGATCCACAACCTCACTTATTACCTGCAGCTCATGACTGAAATCAGGGAATCTCTCAGCAAAGATCGTTTTAGCGCCTATCGCGAGGAATTCCATGCGAATCGCCAAAGAGGTGTGGAGCCAGGGCAGGATTAATAGCCCTAGAGATGGATTAAGCACCTCAAATCACCTCCAAAACCCCATAGCGTTTAGAATTGCGGGTTAACGGCTTTCTTTTTCAAGCCTAAAACTGAAGCAGTTTTCAATTAGTCATTAACGGAGGTTTTGTATGTGGATTAGTAACGCTTTTGCTCAGGCTCCAGCCGCGGGCGCAGATGCTGGTGGCTTGATGAGCTTTCTGCCTTTAGTTTTGATGTTTGCAGTGTTGTATTTCATCATGATTCGCCCACAAATGAAACGCCAAAAAGAAACTAAAGCAATGCTTGAAGCTTTAGCAGTTGGCGATGAGGTAGTGACTGTTGGCGGCATTATGGGCAAAGTCACTGCATTGAAAGATCAAGTAGTTACCGTTGAAATTTCTGCAGGCACTGAAGTCCAATTGCAAAAAGGTGCTATCACTACCGTATTACCAAAAGGCACATTGAAGTCTGCTTAATACCTTTGTTTAAAAGTATCCTGCTATGAATCGTTACCCCCTCTGGAAATATCTAGTTATCGTCGTTGCTTTACTGATCGGCGGACTTTATTCATTACCGAATTTCTATGGTGAGGCGCCAGCGGTTCAAGTCTCGTCCGCCAAGCCAACCATTAAGGTTGATTTGGCGACCCAGTCTCGAGTTGAGAAGATTCTGGCTGAGGCAAATATCAACAGTACTGGTATCTTTTTTGAGAGTGCTGGTAATGTAGGCTCTATCAAAATTCGTTTCAACAATACTGATATTCAATTGCGTGCACGTGATCTCATACAGCAAAAATTAAATGTAGATCAGAATGATCCCAACTATACAGTTGCATTAAACCTTTTGTCTAATACACCAGGCTGGCTAAATGCAATTAACGCCTTGCCAATGCCCCTAGGTCTGGACTTGCGCGGGGGGGTCTATTTCCTCCTGCAAGTAGATATGAAGGGGGCTGTACAAAAGAAAATTACTTCTTTAGCAACCGATATCCGCAGTCAATTACGCGATAAAAATATTCGTCATCAAGGGATTGATCGTAATCCAGAATCCCTATCAATTAATTTTGGTAGTAACGATGAAGCAGAAAGTGCTCGCATACTTTTAAATACCTCTCAGCCCGATCTAGTGTGGCTAGTCAAAACCAGTGGTGGCGCGGTCAAGCTCTTTGGTGAATTCAAACCCAAAGCCTTACAAGAGGTACAAGATAGCGCGGTTAAACAAAATATCATTACCTTAAATAAGCGCGTCAATGAATTAGCAGTAAAAGAGCCTGTAATTCAACAACAGGGTGCTGAGCGCATCGTAGTGCAATTACCAGGCGTTCAAGATACTGCTCGCGCCAAAGATATTATTGGCCGCACTGCAACACTGGAATCTCGCCTTGCAGACCCTATTGTTTCTTCAATTGGCCTTGGTGAAACCCCGCCCCCAGGAATGGATACTTTCCGTTTTGGTGAAAACCGTTTGGGCGTATTTAAAAAATCAGTCATTTTTAGCGGTGACCGCATCACTGACGCCAGCGCTGGCTTTGATCAAAACCAACGTCCAGCAGTGAACATCTCATTAGATGCCGCTGGTGGTCGAGTCATGCAAGAAGTGACCCGTGAAAATATTGGTAAACCCATGGGTATGATCTTGTTCGAAAAAGGCAAAGGTGAAGTTCTTACTATTGCCACTATCCAAAGTGAGTTTGGCTCTAAATTTCAGATTACTGGGCAACCCACCACCGAGAGTGCGAACGACCTAGCCCTTTTACTGCGTGCCGGCTCTTTAGCGGCCCCGATGGAAATCATTGAAGAGCGCACGATTGGACCAAGCTTGGGCGCTGAAAATATTGAAAAGGGCTTTAAGTCCCTCTTAATTGGATTTGCAGCGATCGCGATATTCATGATGGCCTACTACTTGCTGTTTGGCACTTTCTCCGTTGTTGCCTTGGCTGTGAACTTGTTATTGTTAATTTCCGTACTATCTATGCTGCAAGCCACTCTGACCTTACCAGGTATTGCGGCGATGGCATTAGCACTGGGTATGGCGATTGACTCGAACGTGTTAATTAACGAACGTATTCGCGAGGAACTGCGCAATGGTTCTTCTCCACAAACTGCGATTGCAGTGGGCTTTGATAAAGCCTGGGCAACCATCTTAGACTCCAACGTAACCACCTTAATCGCCGGCCTTGCGCTCTTAGCTTTTGGCTCTGGCCCTATTAAAGGATTTGCTGTGGTTCACTGTCTAGGCATTCTGACTTCGATGTTTTCGGCTGTCTTCTTCTCTCGTGGCCTCGTCAATCTTTGGTATGGCAGAAATAAGAAGGTTCAAAAACTCGCGATCGGCCAAGTTTGGCGCGCACAGGAGAAATAAGCCATGGAATTTTTTCGCATCAAAAAAGATATTCCGTTCATGCGTCATGCATTGGCGCTCAATGCAATTTCTTTAATTACTTTTTTAGCAGCCGTTTTCTTTCTCTGGCATAACGGCTTACATCTTTCCATTGAATTCACTGGTGGCACGGTCATGGAGGTCACCTATCCTCAAACTGCACCTCTGGATTCGATTCGCTCTAAAGTTGAAAAACTTGGTTACGCAGATACTCAAATCCAAAACTTTGGCAGTTCACGCGACATCATGATTCGCCTGCCCCTGCAAAAGGATGCTGAAGGAAAATTGATTTCATCTGCTGACCAAAGCAATGCAGTGATGCAAGCTCTTGACCCAGCTTCATCTGGAGCCAAACTGCAACGGGTTGAATTCGTTGGCCCACAAGTTGGTCAAGAGCTCGCCATTGATGGCTTAAAAGCACTGATATTTGTCATTATCGGCATCGTGGTTTATCTCTCTTTCCGTTTTGAGTGGAAATTCGCGCTTGCCGGCATCATTGCAAACCTCCATGACATTGTGATCATCCTTGGGTTCTTTGCGTTTTTCCAATGGGAATTCTCACTCTCTGTATTGGCAGCCGTCTTGGCAGTCTTGGGTTACTCCGTTAATGAATCCGTGGTGATCTTTGATCGTATTCGCGAGAACTTCCGTAAATACCGCAAGATGAATACTCGCGAAATTATTGATAACGCTATTACCAGCACGATTAGTCGAACGGTGATTACCCATGGTAGTACTGAGATGATGGTTCTTGCCATGCTTATCTTTGGTGGGCCAACACTGTTCTACTTTGCCTTAGCGCTGACCATCGGTATTTTGTTTGGCATCTACTCTTCAGTCTTCGTTGCTGCAGCGCTAGCAATGTGGCTTGGCGTTACCCGCGAAGATTTGATTAAGGGCGATAAAAAGCCAGATGATAATGCGCGTAATGATGACCCGAATTTCGGGGCACGGGTTTAAGATAAAAGCGAGCTTAGCTTAAAGAAAAGATTTGCTGATCAAGGGCAGCCAAGATTTTTTTAGTTGCCCCTTGATGCTCAATCGAGTAAACCTGAGCAGCCTCCTGCATCCTCATGAGCTCAGCAGGATTGAGTAGTAGCTCTTTCAAGGAATCTGTCAAAGCAAGGGTATTGCCAAGTAGTACATCACCCTGAATACGCTTTGCTGCACCAATTGCAATCGCATCTAAAGCCGCTTGCTGAAAGTTATAGGTATGTTCGCCAAGCAAAACCGGGCAACCAGCTGCACAAGCCTCAATCAAGTTTTGACCACCAAAGGGTAACAAGCTTCCACCCATCACTACTAAATTTGAAGCGCTGTAATACATCGGCATTTCGCCCATAGTGTCACCCAATAGAACCTCTAATTGAGCGCTATCTTTTGGTAATCCGGACCACTCAGAGCGACGACGAAATTTGAAATCAGCAGCATGAATCTGATTGGCAACCTCTGTAAAGCGTTCAGGATGACGTGGCACCAAACATAACAGAGGCGGAATCTCAAAAGTATTACTGAGCACTAAATCCTTCCAAGCCTTGAGGATGATTTCCTCTTCACCATCACGAGTGCTAGCAGCACATACCATGAGGCGCCCACCTAAATATAAATCTTTCTGCCACTCTTTTCCTTGAGCTAATAAGCGCGGATCGAGAGGTACATCAAATTTTAGATTTCCGGTGATGAGAACATTTTTCACACCTAGACTTCGATAGCGTTCTGCATCAAATTCAGTTTGCGCTAAAACCCCTGCGAAAGCTTGAAATAAAGTACGTCCCGCTTTACCAAAGCGATTAACCCGACGGGCGCTTCTTTCAGATAAACGGGCATTAACTAAAAATAAAGGTAAGCCTATTTCGGCGCAACGAAATACCACCGTTGGCCAAGCTTCGGTTTCCATAAAGAGTCCAAGCTTCGGCTTAAATGTTTTTAAGAAATGCTCTACACACCAACAAAGGTCATAAGGTAAATAGACCTGACGAATTTGTCCTGCGGCAATTTCCTTGCCAAAGAGTTGTTGACCTGTACGACGTCCATTTAAAGTCATATGTGTGAGCAAAATAGACTCGCCACGCTTAAGATAAGCCTCAATCAAGGGTTGGGCGGCACGAGTCTCGCCGACTGAAACCGCGTGAATCCAGATTGCGCCTTTTTTAATCGGCTTATCAAACCCAAAACCAAGACGCTCTGGGATGTGATACAGGTAATCAAATGAGTGCCGAGCGCGCCAAACTAAACGCACAATGGCTAATGGCAGTAAGAGATGCCACAGCAGTTGGTAAATAGCAAACCAGAACCGAGGACGCGCCCCGTATTCTGAATTGGAGGTCACGCTCACTTTTTGAGACGTTCGGTCAATTCGACCGCCTTACCAAGATAAGAGGATGGTGTCATCTCAAGCAAGCGTACTTTTGCATCTTCTGGAATCTTTAAGCCACGAATGAAGTTTTGTAAATCTGCTTGATCAATACCTTTGCCGCGAGTCAATTCTTTTAATTGCTCATAGGGATTTTCAATGCCATAACGACGCATGACAGTTTGTACAGGCTCAGCCAATACTTCCCAGCATTGATCGAGATCAGCGGCAATCGCGGCATGATTGACTTCCAACTTACTCAGACCGCGCAAAGCGCTATCGTAAGCCAATACGCTATGACCAAATGCAGGGCCTAAGTTGCGAAGAACAGTTGAATCAGTCAGGTCGCGCTGCCAACGAGAAATCGGCAACTTCTCTGCCAAATGGCGTAACAAAGCATTAGCCACGCCCAAGTTACCTTCAGAGTTCTCAAAATCGATAGGATTAACTTTATGTGGCATGGTCGATGAACCGATCTCACCCGCTTTGGTGCGCTGCTTAAAGTACCCAACGGAAATATAGGCCCAGAAGTCACGATCCATATCCAATAGGATGGTGTTAGCGCGCGCAATCGCATCAAATAATTGCGCCATACCATCATGTGGCTCAATCTGGATCGTGTATGGATTAAAAGTGAGGCCGAGACGCTTCTCAACCACATTCTTTGAAAAGTTTTCCCAATCAAAATCAGGATAAGCAGATAAGTGTGCGTTGTAGTTACCAACAGCACCATTCATTTTCCCAAGCAAAGGAACCGAGACAATGGATTCAATGGCACGCTCTAAACGTTTCGCAATATTGGCAATCTCTTTACCCAGAGTGCTAGGAGAAGCTGGTTGACCATGAGTACGAGAGAGCAAAGGAACCTTAGCGTGCTCAAGAGCTAAATCGGTCAATACAGCAAGCACTTTACGAAGTTGTGGCAAAAGCACTTCATCACGCGCACCACGTAACATCAAGCCATGTGAAGTGTTATTAATATCCTCTGATGTACAGGCAAAGTGAATGAACTCACTCGCTTTTAATAAATCAGGACGACCTGCTACTTTTTCTTTTAAGAAATACTCCACTGCTTTTACATCGTGATTGGTTACCGCTTCAATCTCTTTAATACGCTGCGCGTCTGCATCCGAAAAGTTTTCTGGCAAGGAAAGCAAAAATGCCTCATCAGCAGCATTGATCTTAGGAACATCTGGCAGGCCTGCTGCTGCCAATGCTAGTAGCCAATGAATTTCCACAAAAACGCGTTGGCGCATAAAAGCAGCCTCAGAAAGCCAAGGGCGCAAAGCATCTAACTTACCGGCATAGCGACCGTCTAAGGGGGAAAGGGCATTGAGGGTAGAAAGCGGCTGGCTCACAGATATTGCCTTTGTATTGAATACGTCAATAAAACCTCATTTTAATGCGTTCTGGGCTTGGACAAACCTGAGTTTAAGTGGCTATACTGTGCCCCATGAAACTTATTGGATCCCTTACAAGCCCCTATGTACGCAAAGTACGCATCGTTTTCTTGGAGAAAAAGGTAGATGTTGACCTTGAAATTGAGAACGTTTGGGCCGCTGACACCAAAATTGCTATTGCCAACCCTCTTGGGAAGGTCCCCTGCCTTATTTCGGATGATGGAGAGGCAATCTATGACTCCAGAGTCATTGCTGAGTACGCTGATGCCCTAAGCCCCGTGAGCAAGCTCATTCCTGCGGACAATCGCGAGCGAGCCACCGTAAAAACTTGGGAGGCCTTAGCTGATGGCGTTTTGGATGCCAGTATTTTGACGCGCTTAGAGCTGACTTGGCGTCCAGCAGACCAGCAAAGTTCAGCTTGGATTGATCGTCAGCTAGGCAAAATTCAAAACTCACTGCGCCAGATGTCTGAAAAACTGGGTGGAAATGTTTGGTGTCATGGCAATCAAATGACCTTGGCTGATGTTACTGTTGGATGCGCACTTGGTTATTTGCTATTCCGCTTTCCAGATATCAAATGGCAAGTTCAATATCCTAACCTTGATCGCTTGTATCAAAAATTATTACAACGCCCTTCATTTATTGAAACTGAACCGCCTGCCGCATAATTTTAGTGATAAGAAATTAGGTTGATTGCTGCAATTAGGCGGAAATAATTCCGCCACCCAAACAAATGTCGCCGTCATACAAGACTGCAGATTGTCCAGGCGTTACAGCCCATTGCGCTTCTGAAAAATTCAAACTGAAATTGAAGGGC
>CALQED020000023.1 GCA_943329505.2 Polynucleobacter meluiroseus
ATCGCGTACAAATCCCTTTTTTGACCAAGTGGTTGGGGCGCAGAAGAAGCTGGTTAATTTTTGCGCAAGCGCTCATCATTTTGGGGTTGCTTGGCATGTCCACACTGGATCCCAAGCTTGCATTGCATTCCTTGGTTTGGTGCGCCCTTTTGGTTGCTTTTGGCTCTGCCACTCAAGACATAGCCTTAGATGCCTTCCGAATTGAATCAGCCAATAGCGATCATCAAGCTGCTCTGGCTGCTACTTACCAAACAGGCTATCGGCTAGCCTTGATTTGGGCTGGCGCTGGGGTTTTATGGTTAGCAGCAAGGGCTGAAACGGGGAGTGGATATGATGCTGGTGCCTGGCAGTTTGCTTACCTTTGTATGGCGGCTTCCATTGGAATTGGTGTCTTAACCACTCTCTTGAGTACTGAGCCAGTACGCTATGAACTGGCCAAAGCGCGCAATGCTAAAGCATGGCTATATCAAACCCTAGTCGAACCATTTGCAGAGTTTCTGACTCGCTATCGCTGGCATGCAGTTCTGATTTTGTCACTCATTGCAATCTATCGCATTAGTGATGTAGTGATGGGCATTATGGCCAACCCTTTTTATGTTGACATGGGCTATACCAAAGATGAAGTTGCTGCGGTTAGTAAAGTATTTGGCGTAGTAATGACACTGGTTGGCGCTTTTGTGGGCGGCGTTCTGACCTTACGTTTTGGCGTCCTGAGAATTCTATTTTTGGGTGCAGTACTTTCTGCGGTAAGTAATCTATTGTTTGCTTGGTTAGCAACTCAAGGCCACGATTTGCAGGGCTTGATTTGGGTGATCTCTGCAGATAATTTAAGTTCGGGCATTGCTAGCGCTGCTTTTATTGCCTTCTTATCAGCACTGACCAATATTCGGTATTCTGCAACTCAGTACGCACTATTTAGTTCGATGATGCTGTTACTGCCTAAGTGGCTTGCAGGATTCTCAGGCGTCTTTGTTGATCACTTCGGATATCAGTCTTTCTTCTACGGCACTGCCATCATTGGTGCGCCCGTCCTCATTCTGATTTGGGCAACGATTCATTTCAAGGTAGTGCAAATCAAAAAAGAAGACTAGTTTTGCTTTACATTTTCCAGTCGTAATCCACAATGAGTGGAGCATGATCTGAGAAGCGCTCATCTTTGTACACTGCGGTTTTCTTTGCAGCAGCAGCAATTTCAGGCGTGCTGATGTGATAGTCAATGCGCCAGCCCACATTTTTGGCATAGGCTTGACCGCGATTACTCCACCAGGTGTAACAAGATTCTCCGGCCTCAGGCTCTAGCTTGCGATACACATCCACGTAACCGACTTTATTAAAAAGATTGGTAAGCCATGCGCGCTCCTCCGGTAAGAAACCAGAATTTTTGACATTACCTTTCCAGTTTTTTAAATCGATCTCGTGATGGGCGATATTGACATCGCCACAGAGCACGATTTCTCGTCCAGATTTTTTGAGTTGGATGAGGTGGGGTAGGAAGCTATCAAGGTAGCGATATTTCGCCTCTTGGCGCTCGCTAGAGCTTGATCCTGAAGGCATATATACCGAGATGACTGAAAGCCCCTTAAATCTTGCTTCTACATAACGCCCTTCGGCGTCAAACTCTGTATTACCGTAACCGTATAGGACTTCATCAGGCTTATGGGGTGTATAGATGCCGCAGCCGCTATAGCCCTTTTTCTGCGCATGATGAAAGAAGCCATAAAGGCCATCGGGGTTGAGGATGGTATCTTCTAGATCGTCTTGCTGAGCCTTGAGTTCTTGCATGCAGATGAAGTCTGCTTTTTGCTTAACAGCCCAGGGTAGAAAGCCCTTTTTGACTGCGGAACGGATCCCGTTGAGGTTCGCTGAAATGATGCGTAACATGTAGGCCTATGAGCTCAAATAATTCAAATCAAGATAACTTCATTCGTTTTGCCTTAGAGGCAAAGGTTTTGTCCTTCGGGGAGTTTAAAACTAAAGCGGGCAGACTTTCGCCTTATTTTTTTAATGCTGGCGGATTTGATGACGGCGCTCGTTTAGGTGCCTTGGGTCAGTATTACGCTAAAGCTTTACAGGAATCCCAGCTGCAATTCGATATGCTTTATGGCCCCGCATATAAAGGTATTACGCTTGCCGCCGCTACCGCAATTGCTTTGGCGGAACAGGGTATTAATGTGCCTTATGCCTATAACCGCAAAGAAGCCAAAGATCATGGCGAGGGCGGTGTATTAGTCGGAGCACCAGTGAAAGGTAGGGTTGTGATTGTTGACGATGTGATTTCTGCAGGGACCTCAGTCAGAGAGTCCGTAGATCTCATTCGGAAAGCAGGTGCAGAGCCAGCGGCAGTATTAATTGCATTAGACCGCATGGAAAGATCAGGGAATGCGACTGAGATTGGAGATAAGTCAGCGGTGCAGGCCGTTGAGCAGGAATTTGGTTTGCCAGTCATATCAATTGCAAACTTGACCGGCTTGATGTCTTTTTTAACTGCCTCTAGCGATACTCAGTTAACGAATTATTTGCCTGCAGTGAAGGCCTATCGCGAGAAATACGGCGTCTAAGAACGTTTCTGTTTGCGTTCTTAGATTTCTGTTTCACCCTCAAATACCGTCACTGCTGGACCGGTCATGATGACGGCTTGGGCAAGCTGATTCACAATGCCACCCCAGGCAATTTGAAGATCGCCACCACGGGTATGCACCTTCACTGGTGAGTCTAGTAAGCCCCTACGAATTCCAGATACTACCGCCGCACAGGCACCTGTGCCACAAGCGAGCGTTTCTCCTGCGCCACGTTCGTATACACGTAATTGAATTTCATTCCGATTGACTACCTGCATATAACCAACGTTTACTCTCTTTGGAAACGCAGGATACTTTTCAATTTCAGGGCCCTCTTGAAGAACAGGTGCGCTATCAATATCGCTCACTACTTGCACGGCATGCGGATTCCCCATAGACACGACGCCAACAAAACTATCGTGTGTAGCAGGGTGATCTAAAGGAATTGCATAGAGCATTTCTTGAAACTCTTGCATGCTAGCCAAACCATTTGCATCAAACGGGATTTGACTATGCTCAAAAATGGGTGCGCCCATATCAACCTCAACCTGACCATCAGGGAGGGATTTCAGGGTGAGTACCGTATGCGCAACTTCTACGCGTAAGGAATTTTTGGAAGACAGGCCTTGATCGAGCACAAAGCGCACAAAGCAACGAGAGCCATTGCCACATTGCTCTACTTCACCACCATCAGCATTAAAAATCCGATATTTAAAATCAGCATCGGGCCTAGAAGCTTTTTCTACTAATAGAATTTGATCTGCGCCAATACCAAATTGACGATGCGCTAATGATTGCCATTGTTCGCGCGTGATTCCGCTCAGGTCTTGAGTAATGCCATTGAGCACAATGAAGTCATTGCCAGCACCATGCATTTTGGTGAAACGAAGTTTACGCCCGGCGTTGGTTTGGTGAGTACTCAAAATATCTCTTTAATCGTAAAGGCTCGCCTCGCCAGGAGGGCGATGCTTAAAGCGTTTATGTATCCAATAGTACTCTGCCGGTCTTTCCCGAACAAGCTCTTCAATGCATTGATTTAAACGCGCAGTATCTTTTTCAACGTTATCACTTGGAAAGTTAGGCAAAGGCTCGTCGATATGACAGGTATACCCTTTGCGATCTTGATTCAGTGTGGTGGTCATTAGGCTTACTTCGGCGCCAGTGATTTTGGCCAAGCGAGAAACTGAATCTACAGTGCTAGTTTGGATTCCAAAGAATGGTACAAAAATAGAATCTTGAGGCCCTAAGTCTATGTCCGGCGCGATGATCGCTAGGTTCCCCTTTTTTAGCTCGCGCAGGAGATCACGTAAGCGATGTTGCCTTTCAATCGACTTGCCCCCAAATCGATCTCGCCACTTCACCATCTTTTGATTGAAAAGTGGATTTTTCATTTTTTGATATAGCCCAACACCATTTGGCCAGTGATTGCGTGCACTTAACGCAGAAAATGCCATAAAGCCCCCTTCGAGACCAACAAAATGAGGGTTCACTAGAATGCGAGGTTTTTTATCTCCAAGATCAACCTTGGATTGGATGGCAACAAATGAGAGAATTTGCTCCCTGGTCCCAAGCCAGACTCTACTGCGCTCTATTACACTCCGACCAAATAATTTCCAGTGTTCGAGAGCTAATGCGCTAATTTCTTTTTCACTCAGATTCGGAAAGCACAGTCGCAGGTTAGTTTTCACGACCGTGGCACGACTATTGGGGATGTGGGCTGCGAGCCAACCAAGTCCGTATCCAACATAAATCGTCAGCACGTAAGGGAGAAAGGCGAATAAGCGCAATAGACTGAGCGCCAAGAAATTGAAGAGGTTGGATAACCAAGTCATTCCAAAAATGATAACGAATCTATTGAATACTTGGAGGCAATTCTGCACCGGCAGGATGCTTGTAGCGGTTATATGACCAGATAAATTGTTCTGGAGCAACCAATACTGCATTCTCGATGGCGACATTTAATTCTGCTGCTGCGAGAGCGGGATCCTCCGAAGGAGAATGAAGACGTGTTGCTTGCATGAGCCAGCCTTGTCCAAGGGCTTTACGTTTTGCAGTAAACATCACTACTGGCGTCTTGTTGCGATTGGCTAAGCGGGCAGGTAGCGGAGTTGTGTAGGCCGGGCGCCCAAAGAATGGAACCCAAACCCCCTCGCCACCACTGGGCACTTGGTCTGGAAGAATGCCAATGGCTTCTCCGCGAGTCAGCGCCCTAGTCATTTGGCGTACGCCATTGAGATTGGTTGGAACGAAGTGCATGTTGGGATAGGCGCGACCCTCTTCAACCACTTCATTTAGCCATTCTTGTCGTGAAGGGCGATACAAAATAGTGGCCGGAAAGTGTTGCGCTAATACGCGAGGAATAATTTCAAAGCCACCTAGGTGTGGCGTCAGCATTACTAAGCCATGCCCCTCTTGAATGGCGGTTTCTACTAAATCCCAGTTTTGTACCTCTACCAACCTAAGTGCTTTTTCAGGGTTTCGCCATATCCACAAGCTATCTGAAAACAACATGCCAGATGCACATACAGCCTCCCAAAGCTTAAACGGGAGCTTTCGGGCGATCACAACGGCTTCGTATTGAGGTCTAAATAATGAGCGATATTGTTTTGAGCCTACATAGGCTAGCAGGCCTAAAAGGGTGCCCAATACCTGTACTACCGCTAGGGGTAGTACAGCAATGGTATTCAGGCCAACCTTGAGTAGGATTTTTCTCACCCCCTAATGATATTCAATGCTGCTGTCTAGACCAAATTTCAGGGCGTCTTGCTGGACAACGCCCTTTTCAGATAGAATTAATACATCGCTGAGTTAAGACAACTTGCAGGGCGATTCAAAAATTCTGCTAAAGCGTCGCCGTTGGAATTCCTGGCACGTCGAGTTGTCCTAAAGATCGTGTTAATTTTTTAAAGGAATATGCAATGGCAAATGATTACTTCTTCACCTCAGAGTCAGTTTCTGAAGGTCACCCTGATAAAGTCTCAGATCAAATTTCAGATGCGGTGCTTGACGCTATCTTGGCTCAAGACCCTACTGCCCGAGTTGGGGCAGAAACTTTATGCAATACCGGCTTAGTCGTGTTGGCTGGAGAAATCACCACTCATGCAAATGTGGACTACATCCAGGTAGCCCGTAATACCTTGCGTGAAATTGGTTATGACAATACTGCCTACGGTATTGATTACAAAGGTTGTGCGGTCTTGGTTGCCTATGACAAGCAAAGTCCAGACATTGCTCAGGGTGTTAATAATGCACATGATGATGAGCTCGAATTGGGTGCTGGCGACCAGGGCCTGATGTTTGGTTATGCATGTGATGAAACTCCAGAACTCATGCCCTTACCGATTCACCTGTCACATCGCTTGGTAGAGCGTCAATCTCAATTGCGACGCGATGGTCGCTTGTCATGGTTGCGCCCAGATGCAAAGTCACAGGTGACATTGCGCTATGTTGACGGCAAGCCGGACTCGATTGATACCGTTGTTTTATCTACCCAACATGATGAAGATATTTCTCTTGAAAAATTGCGTGAAGCAGTGATCGAAGAAATCATCAAGCCAGTACTGCCAAAGCATTTGATTAAAGGCGCGATTAACTTCTTAGTAAACCCCACTGGCCGTTTCGTTATCGGCGGTCCGCAAGGTGATTGCGGACTCACTGGACGGAAAATTGTGGTTGATACTTACGGCGGCTCTGCCCCTCACGGTGGCGGCGCATTCTCTGGCAAGGATCCCTCTAAGGTTGATCGTTCAGCCGCCTATGCAGCTCGTTATGTGGCTAAAAATATTGTTGCTGCAGGCCTGGCGACAAAATGTTTAGTTCAAGTGTCATATGCGATTGGTGTGGCTAAGCCAACATCTGTGATGGTGAGCACTTACGGCACGGGCAAAATCTCAGATGAAAAGATTTCTCAATTAGTCGCCGAGCATTTTGATTTGCGTCCTAAAGGCATCATTAAATCCTTGAACCTCTTGCGTCCAATTTATCGTAAGACTGCTGCTTATGGCCACTTTGGTCGTGAGGAGCCAGAATTTACCTGGGAGCAGACTGATAAGGCGGCTACATTACGTGCGGCTGCGGGCCTCTAAGCACTTAAAGGCGTTTAGACAGCATTAAAAAGCAGTTTATTGATGTATTGAGGCGAAAAATGGCGTAATTGTTTACAATTACGCCATACCTTCAAGGAGCGTTGCAAGGAATGTTGAAACCAACATTTCCCCAGGCTTGAAGGGAGTAGATTTCTAAAAGAATTTACTCATTGCAACTGCGCTCGCTAACCCATGGTTCAACGGCTAGCGAGTTTGCACTCCAGCATTGGATCGTATTTAGCTGGAGCATGAATGAATACCGTTTCTGATTTAAATAACTTTGTTGCAACTCGTTGCGCAATTGCTGATATTTCTTTGGCTGACTTTGGTCGTAAAGAAATTGCGATTGCTGAAACAGAGATGCCTGGCCTGATCGCCATTCGTGATGAGTTTGCTGCAAAACAGCCATTGCGTGGGGCACGTATCACTGGTTCATTGCATATGACCATTCAAACGGCAGTATTGATTGAGACTCTAGAGGCGCTCGGCGCAGAAGTTCAGTGGGCTTCTTGCAATATTTTCTCAACTCAAGACCATGCCGCTGCAGCGATCGCTGCCAATGGCACACCAGTCTTTGCAATCAAGGGCGAGACCCTTGAGCAGTATTGGGATTTTACGCATCGTATTTTTGAGTGGGCTGATGGTGGCTACACCAATATGATTTTGGATGATGGTGGTGATGCGACTTTGTTGCTGCACCTCGGAGCACGTGCCGAAAAAGACCAAGCTTGCTTGAATCATCCCACTAGCGAAGAAGAGACCATTTTGTTCTCTGCCATTAAGAAAAAATTGGCACAAGATCCAACTTGGTACTCCATACGTCTAGAAAAGGTAAAAGGGGTTACAGAAGAAACAACTACTGGTGTACATCGCTTGTATCAAATGTTCGCAAAAGGTGAATTAAAATTCCCAGCGATTAACGTGAATGATTCTGTCACCAAGAGCAAGTTCGATAACCTTTATGGTTGCCGTGAGTCTTTAGTTGATGCGATTAAGCGCGCTACTGACGTCATGATTGCCGGTAAGGTTGCTGTAGTTTGTGGTTATGGTGACGTAGGCAAGGGCTCTGCTCAAGCTTTGCGCGCCCTATCTGCTCAAGTTTGGGTGACTGAAGTGGATCCTATCTGCGCATTACAAGCGGCCATGGAAGGTTATCGCGTTGTCACTATGGACTACGCTGCTGATAAGGCAGACATCTTTGTTTCAGCAACTGGCAACTACCATGTGATTACACATGACCATATGGTGAAGATGAAGAATCAAGCCATCGTGTGCAACATCGGCCACTTTGATAATGAAATCGACGTTGCTGGTATTGAAAAATACAAATGGGAAGAGATTAAGCCACAAGTGGACCATGTGATTTTCCCAGCAAGCAATGGCCAACCTGAAAAGCGCATCATCATCTTGGCTAAGGGCCGCCTGGTTAACCTTGGTTGCGGTACAGGCCATCCTTCTTATGTGATGAGCTCCTCATTTGCCAATCAAGTGATCGCGCAAATTGAATTGTGGAATGCAGTAGGCACGAATAAGTATCCTGTTGGTGTTTACACCCTGCCTAAGCATTTGGATGAAAAGGTTGCGCGTTTGCAGCTCAAAACCCTAAATGCAGAACTTACCGTATTGTCTGATCAGCAGGCTGCATATATTAACGTCACGAAGGAAGGCCCATACAAGGCTGACCACTACCGTTATTAATCCAGCACTGTTCAATAGATACCTAGGCCCAAAATCATGGAATTAAGCGTCGAATTCTTTCCTCCTAAAACACCTGAAGGTGAGAATAAGTTGCAACTCGTGCGCGAGCGTTTCACTGAAACGCTCAAGCCCTCGTTTTATTCTGTGACTTTTGGTGCCGGCGGCTCTACTCAGTCTGGCACATTAAAAGTGGTAAGTGATATTCATGCTACAGGTGCTGTAGTAGCCCCTCATCTATCCTGTGTGGGCAGTTCGCGTGATAGCGTGAGAGCAATGCTGAAGCAATACCAAGCCTTGGGTATCAAACGTATCGTAGCTTTGCGTGGTGATTTGCCGTCTGGTATGGGCCAGTATGGCGAGTTTCATCATGCTAATGAATTGGTGGAGTGTATTCGTGCTGAGACAGGCGATTGGTTTCATATCGATGTCGCTGCTTATCCCGAGACTCATCCACAGGCAAAGTCCCCCGCAAGTGATGTCGATTTTTTTGTGCAAAAAATGAAGGCCGGCGCTAATTCTGCTGTCACACAATATTTCTATAACAGTGATGCCTACTTCCGTTTTGTTGATGAAGCATATGACTTGGGCGTAACGCAACCCATCATTGCAGGCATCATGCCAATTACTAATAGCACTCAGTTATTACGTTTCTCCGACACCTGTGGCGCTGAGATTCCGCGCTGGATTCGTTTGCGCCTCCAGTCATACGGCGATGATACTGCCTCTATTCGCGCATTTGGTGAGGAGGTAGTGACGGATTTGTGTGACCAGCTTCTCACCGCTGGGGCACCAGGCCTTCATTTTTATTCTTTGAATCAAGCTGATGCGGTTTTAGCAATCGCCGATAATCTGGATTTAACGAAGTAAGGTTGTCAGTAAGTTAGCGCAAGTAGCCCGACTCAGTCAGTAGCGCATCTAAAGGCTCATCATGGGTTTGGGCTGCCCATTGGGCATCATCCAGTTTTTGCCAGTCAAATCCAATTCCAATACAAATCAGTTTGGGATTTTTTACCCTCAGATCAGCAAGGGTACGATCAAAATATCCGCCGCCGTAACCCAGGCGCCAGTAATGTGTTTTACCGTTTACATTTGATCTAGACCAGCCAACGCATGGAATGAGGATGCAATCGGGTGAGATAGCAGGTCTAGCTAAGTCATTTGGGTCTGGTTCTGGTACACCATGTTTGCTTGGAATGAGAGCGTCACCATCCTGCCATTCATAGAAATCAAGATGCTTATCAGGACGTGCAAAAGGGAGCGCTAGTCGACGTCCCGAGACATTTTTAGACCAAGCAACTAAGGTGGATCGTAAATCTAACTCATCCTGAATGGGCCAATACAGCGCAATCGATAGCAAGGAAGCGCCACCATTTTCTAAAAACGCATTGAGATGAGTAATTAAAGCTTCTGTTGCTTGGGTGTACTGTGCTCCCGCCGCAAATTCTTTGCGTTGCTTTAATAAATCTTGGCGAAGAGTTTTTGGTGAATTAGCGTGCATATCGTCCATTATCAGGCGAAAATTAGAAGATATAGTAATCAAGTTAGCGCAAAGTAAATGCCTAATGTATCGATACAGGGTTAGATAGTGAAAAAGAAGTTAAAAACTCATAGATTTCGTCAATGGGCCAAGATTATTATTTTGGGTCTAGTCCTCATTACGCCTCAGGCATTTGCCGAGAAGATCAAAAAGCCAAACCTACCCAAGTCGTATGAGAGCAAGGCCGCCCCAGCCGAAATTACCGACACTGATCGGATGTTTATCGACCTACGCGAAGCCGCTAGAAAAAACGATGTATTTCGTACTCAGCAGTTGTCATCCAATTTAGCTAACTATCCTTTTGATGACTATGTCACCTATTTCCGCATTAAGCCTCAGTTGTTTGATAGTGCAGGTGGAGCACGTAATGACTATGGTGCTGATGCGCAAGTGGTCGCGTTCTTAAATCAATATCAAGGTACTGCTCTAGCTGATCGCTTACGCAATGACTGGTTATTGGTATTAGGGAAAAGAAAAGACTGGGCGCGTTTCGATATTGAATATGCAAAGTTCGTTTTAGATGATGACAC
>CALQED020000024.1 GCA_943329505.2 Polynucleobacter meluiroseus
CGCAGCTACCCGAACATTTTCATGAACAGTAAGTTGTTTAAAGACATTAGTGATCTGGAAGCTCTTTGAAATACCAATGCGGGCAAATTCATGTTGCTGCATCCCGGTAATATCTTTTCCATTGAAAAGAATTTCTCCACTAGAGGGTGGGAAGGCACCACTTAAGACGTTAAAGAAAGTGCTCTTACCTGCGCCATTGGGACCAATAATGGCAGTTAATGTTCCTGGCATAAAGCTGGTAGAAACATTTTGGAGTGCTTTAAATTTCCCAAAGCTCTTACCAACATTGCGTGCTTCAAGAATAGGAGTCTTAGTTGCACTATTCATTATTTTGAATCCTGATGAATTTGTAGCTTGCTCAGAATGGTGCCCCAGATTCCTTTAGGGAAGAAGAGGACAAAGAACATAAATATCAAGCCAATCACTGCCATCCAATATTTTGTGAAGGTAGTGACAACATCTTCGAGATAGAGCATGACTGCGGCACCTACAAAGGGTCCAAAGAAGGTACCCATACCACCCAGGATGCTCATCATCACGGCTTGACCCGATTGGAGATAGTGCAATGAATCAATAGGAACGATAGATAAGTGGAGGGCGCGCAATGAGCCGGCTAAGCCACAAATAGCAGCTGACAAAACAAATACCAGCAGTTTAGTTTTAGCAACGTCAAAGCCGCATGCCGCCGCCCGTTTCTCATTTTCACGAATAGCTTCCATGACTGCACCCAACGGGGAGTTGAGAATACGTGAGATCAACCAAATAGCGATGACTACAAAGAACAAAATGATGTAGTACTTGACGAGCGGATTGAGGAAGTCGACGGGTATGCCAAAGATGTTGAAGGAATCAACGCGTACTCCGCGTAAACCATTTTCACCACCCGTCAGACTCTCCGCTTTGTAGAAAATGTAATAGACGATTTGACCAAGGGCTAATGTCACCATCGAGAAATAAATTCCCCGAGTGCGAATTGCTAAAAAGCCCATGATCAATCCACCCACTGCGGCGCCAATCACGCCAACGATGATTGCAGTAGCCCAACCCAATCCGTAATGCACGATGCTAATACCAGTCAGATAACTGCCAATCCCTAAAAAAGCAGCATGACCAAAGGAGAGTAGACCCATATACCCAAACAATAGGTTAAAGCCCATGGCAAATAAGCCGAAGATGAGGATATTTACTGCCAATGCCTCATACGGCATGATGAAGGGGAAGACTGCCAAAAATAGCGTGCTTGCTAGTACGCGATGTCGAGCGATCAGTTGGAAAAATGAGTTCATGAATAGATTGGGTCTTAGCCCATTGCTCCCGCTTTGCCAAATAGACCTTGTGGTCGAATTAATAAGACCACGGCCATCAACACAAAAATGGATAGTTCAGCGAGGTCTGGAAAAAATAGGGAGGTTATGCTGTAAACAATGCCAACCAATAAGCCAGCAACCACGGCACCAACTGGCGATCCCATCCCGCCAACCACGGTTACCACAAATGATTCAGCCAAAATAGGAATCCCCATCTCAGGATTTACAGAGCGCGTAGGGGATGCCAAGATGCCAGATAGTCCAGCGATGGCGCAACCAAGACCAAACACTAACAGCCAAACTTTGGCGATATCAACCCCTAGTACTTTGACAATTTCTTGATCAACCGCTCCCGCTTTAATAATCAGTCCATAGCGCGTTTTTTGAATCAAGAACCAAACACCTAAGACAATGATTGCGGTGGCGCCGATTAAAAAGAGCCTGTATTTAGGAAAGAAGCCAATGCCAACATTCACGGTGCCAGTTAAACCATCAGGTGTGATCGATGGCAAACCCTCAATACCAAACGTGATGCGCATGAGTTCAATTAACACGTATGACAAACCAAAAGTGAGCAGCAGGGGGTAGTCAAGTCCACGTCCATAAAGTGGCCGCACTAAAAAACGTTCAGTGACTAAACCAAGACAACCGGTGAGTAGGGGCGTTAGTACCAAGCTGAACCAAAAATTACCTGTGACCCCTAAAAAGTACACGCCCAAGAAAGCACCCACCATGAAGAAAGCGCCATGGGCAAAGTTCACCACATTGAGCATCCCAAAGATGAGGCATAAGCCTAATGCTAGAAGCGCATAGATACTCCCCAGGGCAATTCCTGTAAGCAACTGCATGCATAAAAGCTCAAATGTCAGACCGGTCATAGAGGTACTCAGCAAAACTCCCCAAGACCTAAAGGTACAAGGGGAGTGATTTAGGGAGAATCAAATCATTTTCCCTAATATTGAAATTAGGCTTTATGGCCTAGCTCTGCGCAGGTGCGCATATGTATCTCGGTAGTAGGTTCAATAGTCAAAATATTAAAGACATCATATTTGTCCTTCATATTTTTCGATTTAGACTCTACGATGATGACGGTTTGAACAGCTTGGTGATCGCACTTACGATAGTACTCAGGACCTTTGTACCAATCGTATTTTAGATTTTCCATCGCCGATACGACCTTCATTGTTTCAGTAGACTTAGCGATTTTGACGGAAGCGAGAACGCTCTTCACGCCGGCATAACCAAGTGCGCCATAGTCTGATGGAACGGAGCCGTTATACATTTTGCGGAAAGCATCGTTGAATGTTTTGGCTGCTGGAATACGATCTTCTAGGCCCCAGTAGTAAGAGGTGCCACCGATGATTCCTTCGAACGCTTCAGGACCACCAGCTAGACGTGCGGTATAGAGTAAGACTGGCGTCACAATTTTCATGCTAGATTTCAGGCCGAAGTCAGTACATTGTTTCGCGGCATTCAATAAGTCACGACCAAAGTTACAGAGCACCAAGATATCTGGATTTAATGCTTTGATACGCGGCATAAATGCAGAGTAGTCCGATGCGCCCAAGGGGTGGCGAATATCTGCTAAGGTGGTTGCACCCATTTCTTTGCCAGCACGCTCAAAGGCACGCACCATCTCATGGCCATAAGCATAGTCTGCCGTGAGGAACACAATCTTTTTGCCAAAACGGGGAATAGAGTAGCGCGCCAATGCACCCGCTGTCATGGTTGGGTTCAAAGCCTCATGAAACGTATAGACGCTCCAATCTTTTACTTCGTTAATGGCATCGGATTGGCTAATGGAATTAAAAAGAATTTTGCGTTCTTTACAAACTGCATTAATGGATAACTGTGTGGCCGCAGAAAGGGAGCCGACAACATAGTTGACTTTATCTTTTTCAATCAACTCGAGAGTGCGGGTAGCTGCTTCACCAGGATTTAGTTTGTCGTCTCGCACCAAGAGCTCTGCTTTACGACCATTAAATCCACCGGCATCATTAAATTCTTTGATAGCCAATTCAGCTGCTTTTACTTGATCCTGAGCTTCGGCAGAGAATGGTCCTGTCAAAGGCACTGGAAAACCAATCTTGATCGTCTCAGATTTAGCGTTGGCGACATTCAGCCAAAGCGGGGCGCTTGCTGCAGCAGCGCCACCAATCAACATCTTTCTTCTTGTTTGATTCGTTAATTTTTGCTTCATGGTTGTCTCCTCCTGATAAAACTGTATTTAAATAAGAATATTTTTTTGTTTCACAAATCTTAACTGAATGCGCTTATTAATGTGCAGATTCAGGTACTGCTTTCCCTTGTGCCAATAAATCGCTGATGTCAACGGCGGTTTCCGCCATAACAGTGCCTGCATTGCGTTTGAGGTTCTCAGTATCTCGCGTTCCTTTGCTGCCCTGCGCCTGCATATAACGACCTAAATATTGGGCTCTAGCTACGACCTGCTGTCCTAATTCAAGGCGTTCAGCGCTATAGGCCTGCAAAGCTGCTGGGGTAGTACCTAGAGCTTTGATGTGTTTGGCAATCGCCATGGCTTCGTCCCCGGCCTTAGTAACACCCATTCCGACATGCGGTCTACCGACAAATGCTGCATCACCCATTAAAGCAATGCGACCAAATACGATTTGCTCAGAACGTACATCGTAAATAGCTTGTAAAAAAGGTGCTGGGGTTCTCTCTAAAATTTCTGCAAACTGGGGAGCCAAAATTTCACGAGCCGCTTTGCGCATATCGGCAATATGCTTCCAGGAAACCCTCAATGGAGGAATGCCGCTGGGGTAGTAATGGCCATCATCATCTGTAAGTAAGCTAGCAAGCTCTTGATGTTCTGGTGCTGGTCTATACCAAACAAAGTTATAGCAACGCTTACCCGGACGGATATCGTTACCAGGTCCGGCGACAGGGTAGCCCAGCATCTGTTCGCCATTTGGCAGACAAAAGCCAAAATGGCTAAACAAAGTATCGCGTGTGTATTGCGAGAGCGAAACTTCAGCACAGACACCACGCCAAGCTACATAGCCAGCATAGGCTGGCTGGATCTTAGGAGCAAGTTGTGCTCTCACACCCGAATGAATGCCATCAGATGCAATTAATAAATCCGCGTGATAACGACTACCATCCTCGCAAAGCACTTCCACTGAGTCAGCATCCTGCGTAACTGTCTTGACAGTCTTCCCTTGCAGGTAGCATTCTGGCGGAAATGCTTCTTTGAGCATCTGATACAGGCGACTCCATGATGTGAGTACTTGTGGTAACGCTATTTCGCCAAGACTGTTTCCATCAAGCCCTAAGGTGAGCCTTTTTGTCACGGCTACACCGAGAGTGTGATCGACGGCTATGCCCGCTGCTAGCAATGCTTGGGTAAGTGCATCATGAGTCACGATGCCAGCACCTCGACCATCGAGGGAGCCAGTCGCTTTTTCTAAGAGAGTTACGTCGTGGCCTTGGCATAGCAAGATATTTGCTACGAACAAACCACCCAAAGATCCACCAACGACTATTATTTTTGACATTGGCGATACCTTATGTAGCCTTTGCATCTAATGCCGCTTTTTCTTCGGCAGGATAATTCAGTTCAATGACAATTCCGTTAGGATCATCTAAAAAGATCTGGTGAAGTTTTAGCACAGGAACAGTGCGCTCGCGATAAGGAATCTTCAATCCTTTCAATAGCGCAATTTTTTCTTCCAAGCCGGTTGCAAAGAAGGCGATATGGTCAATGGCACCAGAGCCAGAGAGCGAGCTGGCATCACGATCGCCCAGATATTGTTTTAATCCCTCAGGATCATTCTTATCAATCGCTATCAAATGCAGCACTGAGTTAGACCAAATACTGGTATCGCCGTGATATAGCCAGGCACCTGGGAAGGGGAAGCTGGGTCTTGGGCCCACCGTTAAGCCCAAGGTATTGCAAAAAAATTCAGTGGTTTTTTCAATCTCCAAGCTGCGGATAGAGAAGTGGTTTAGGCTCAGGTTAGACATGATTCTCTCTTTAGTTAAGCAAATAAGGTTTTGGCGGAATGAAGATAAGACTGCACACGATCACGAATGATCGCTTGTTCAGGGTTGGGGATGCTAGGAGCATAGATCGCTTGGCCATAAATCCAGCGTCGCACGCCGATATAAAAGATGCCGCCGTGTAAACCCATTAAAAATTCAAGCTCTCGTTCGGTTGGGTCTGGCTCTACCGGCCGATTGCAGTACTTGCGCGTTTCACGAATGAGTCTTGGTAATAGGCGTGAGCGAAGAAGCTCAAAAAAGCGGTCGCTAATGGAATGATCACTGAGACCTGAGAACATCAGAATGCGAACAAAATCATAAGTGAGCACGGTGTTGGTGTAATCTAGATAGAAGGCATTGAACTTTTCTTCGGGACTGAGCTTAGTGTCATCTAGCAACTCTTCCCATTCAGACTTCCAGCGAGATTCGAATACTTCTTTATAGACTTCTTGTATTAGCGCATCTTTTGTAGGGAAGTAGTGATACAGCAGGGTGTGGGTAACGCCTAATTCTTTGGTGAGATTTCGCAGTTGGCCGTCAATCCCATATTTGGCAAAAAACTGGATTGCCCGATCGAGGATTTGGCGCTTGCGATCGGCGATATTCATTCTCCGACGGGTTGGTGCTAGTGCATCCGTCTGATTTTCGACTCGACTGGGGCTGGAAACACTATCTTCTGTAAAGCGCATGGGTTCTCAGGGTTTATCCGAATTTGGGCTTATTGACCAAAAGTTAAATAATGCTACATTGTTGAACAATTGGTAGATAAGACTCTATCCGTACAAACCCCCAGGAGAATACATGGAACTAAATGGCGAGCAACTGATAGCTGCTCCAATTCCAGAGGTTTGGAAGGGATTAAATGATATTGATGTTCTTGCCAAATCAATTCCAGGTTGCGAAGAGATTAGCCGAGTCTCACCAGAAGAAATTCATGCCAAAGTCATGTTTAAGATCGGTCCGGTGAGAGCACGTTTTTCTGGCAAGTTACTCCTGAGCGATATTGTTCCCGATCAATCCTGTTCTATGGCATTCGAAGGCTCAGGTGGTGCTGCAGGTTTTGCTAAAGGGCGCTCACGTGTTGAACTTAAAGCCGCTGATGGCGGCACATTAATTTCCTATACAACTGAGGCTTCCATTGGTGGGAAGTTAGGTCAGATTGGTGGACGCTTAATTAGCGCTTCTGCAAAAAAGATCGCAGATGACTTTTTTCAAAAGTTTGCTAAAGAATTAGGTGGAGAAGCAGTAGCACTAGAGTCTGGCGCCGGGGATGAGTAAATAGTTGTTAGAAAAAAGCAGAAAATAAGTAGTAAAAAATAAAAAGAGTCATCAAGGCTTACATTAATTAGTAGTGGAGGAGACGTCATGAAAGCAGCAGCATTTGATTATGTAAAGCCAAAAGCATTAAGTGATGCCTTGTCCTTGCTAGAGCAAGGGGGCGATGACGCTAGATTAATCGCTGGTGGGCAAACCCTGTTGGCGACATTAAACATGCGCCTATCAGAGCCGAGTATCTTGATTGATATTACCGACCTTGAAGAGCTCAAAGGGATTTCTGTAGTGGGTGACAAACTGCGCATTGGCGCTTTAGTGACTCATACAGAAATAGAAGATTCTGATTTGGTTGCTAAACATGCCCCATTGTTAAAGGCGGCAGCACCTCATATTGCTCATCGGGCGATCCGTAATTTAGGTACCTGGGGTGGCTCTCTGGCTTATGGTGACCCAGCTGCCGAATGGCCTGCTTGCAGTTTATCTTTGCAAGCTACTATGGTGATTCATGGGCCGGCTGGTGAGCGCAAGATTTCTGCAAAAGATTTCTTTATTGATCTGTACACCACTTCTTTAGAGCCAGATGAGATTCTGATTGCTACGGAAATTTCACTTGCAAACAGTCATCAAGTTTTTTATTTCCATGAACTTGCAAGACGTCATGGAGATTATGCCGTTGCTGGCTTAGCAGCGGTCGCAGAGAAGCAGGGTAATGTATTAACCAACTGTGCGTTTACTTTTTTCTCAGTGAGCGCTACACCAGTGATGGCAATAGCCGCTCAAGAGGTCCTGAATGGGCAGCCTTTAAATGAGGGCTTGATTGCAAAAGCAGTCGTGGCTGCGCGCAAGGAAATTGATGCGATTGCAGATATTACGAATAGTGCTGAAGCTAAGACCCATTTAATTGGGGTATTGCTTGAGCGAAGCCTGAAGCACTTTATTGCCTAGTTACTCAGATTTTTCGGAGATTTGAAAATGAGCTTGAAGAAAAAAATATCACTGACAGTCAATGGCTTAAAGATTCATGCAGAGGTCGAGCCGCGTCAGCATTTAGTCGATTTCTTACGCGAGGATTTACACCTCAAAGGACCGCATCTTGGTTGCGAGCAGGGAGCGTGTGGCGCCTGTACTGTTAAGGTGAATGGTCAGATCATTCGTGGCTGCTTATTTTTAGCAGTGCAAGCTGATGGTTGCGTTGTTGAAACCGTTGAGGGGTTAACGAAGAGTGGTGCATTGGCTGACCTACAGGAAGCATTCATGCGCCGTAACGCGATGCAATGCGGTTTTTGCTCTTCAGGCATGTTGCTAGCGGCAGCAGAATTAATTGAAAAACAACCCAAAGCGAGTCGTGCAGAAGTCCGTGAATGGATTTCTGGAAACTATTGTCGTTGCACTGGCTATCACTCCATCGTTGATGCAATTGTAGATGTGTTGGAGGCTCGCGCAAAGGGCCAAAAAATTAAACCCGTGGTTGCGCACGCTTAAGGGATTTAGGAAACGTATTATGAATAAGCCAAGCGATTTAAAAGGACTCGTTCTCGATCCCGTCACCAACGACCAACGCTATATCGGTAATAGCGAACCAAGACATAGCGCACGTCGCTTGCTTGAGGGTCAGGGGACTTACATTGATGATATTCAGCTGCCACGTATGGGGCATGTGGTCTATTGGCGCTCTCCAGTAGCGCATATGAAGATCGGCAAAATCCATACCGAGCAAGCCAGCAAAATGCCTGGCGTATTGGCAGTAGTCGATGGCGTGCAGATGGCAAAAATTTGTAAGCCTTGGGTTGCTACCTTAGGGCACTTAGCTGGTATGAAATCAGCCCCTCAGCATGCCTTGGCAATTGATCGAGCCTGTTGGCAAGGTGAGCCTGTGGTTGCTGTAGTTGCTGAGACCAGAGCGCAAGCGGAAGACGCCTTGCAACACGTTGAGGTGGAGTGGGAAGAATTACCCGCGGTGATTTCGATGGAATCTGCTTTGGATCCCAAGACACCATTAATTCATCCAGAGCTCGGTGATAACTTGTGCTTCACCCGTAGTTTAGACATTGGTAATGTCGATGAGGTATTTGCAACGGCTGATGTCGTAGCCGAAGCTACCTTCGGTTTTGGACGCCATACCGGTGTCACACTTGAGCCTCGTTGCCAGATTGCAGATTACAACCCTGGAGATCGCCGTCTCACGGTTTATCACTCTCAACAAGCACCGCACATGATGCAAGATTTATATTGCCGTCAGTTCGGTTTATCAGAGTCAGATGTCCATGTGATTTGTAAAGATGTTGGCGGTTCATTTGGTATCAAGGTGCATGCCTATCCAGATGATTTTGCGACCGTAGGTTTAGCAATGATGCTAGAGCGCCCGGTAAAGTTTGTTGCCGATCGCCTGGAATCCTTTACGAGTGATATTCATGCCCGTGAACATCGCATTAAAGGCCGTATTGCTGCTAATAAAGCAGGTGATATTCTCGCCTTTGAGATTCATGACTTGACGGGTATTGGACCTTACTCCATGTTCCCTAGGACTAGCGCAATTGAAGGTAATCAAGTGGTGAACTTGGTGGGTGGTCCATATAAACATCAACACTATCGGGCGCATTTAGATGTGGTGTTTCAAAATAAAACACCGACTTGCCAATACCGTGGCGTAGGGCATCCGATTGCCTGTGCAGTCACTGAAGGGCTAGTAGATTTAGCGGCTCAAAAATTGCAAATGGATCCATTGGAATTTCGTAAGCGTAATGTGATTCCGGATGATGCTTATCCATGCTCTGGCATCTCCGGCATCAAATTAGAAGTTCTTTCGCACGAGCAATGCTTGCGCACGATCGAGAAGATGATGAACTATCCTGCTTTGCGTAAAGAGCAAGCAGAGTTACGTAAGAAGGGGATATATCGGGGTATTGGTTTTGCTACCTTAATTGAGCTCACCAATCCAAGTCCGGCTTTCTACGGTGTTGGTGGTGCTCGCATTGCATCCCAAGATGGCGCTTCTGTGCGCTTAGATCCAAGTGGCGTGGTCTCTGTATTAGTGGGTGTGGGTGAGCAAGGGCAAGGCACTGAAGGTATTTACGCCCAGATTGCTGCTGATGCGGTTGGCGTGTCTATTCACCAGGTGCGTATTGTCACTGGCGATACTGATGTCACTCCATACGGCGGTGGTACTTGGGCCTCTCGTGGCGCGGGTGTAGGGGGCGAGGCAGTCCTATTAGCTTGCCAAGCCTTACAAGAAAATATTTTGAAATTAGCTGCTGTAATTTTGAATCGTCCAGTGGCAGAACTCAATATCCATCGTAGTCATATTTTAGATAAAGCTACTGGTGAGCAGCTGCTACCTTTTAGTGAAATTGGCCGCATTGGCTATTTCCGTACTGATACTTTGCCAGCCAATTTTTCTGCAGACCTGATGGTCACTCGACATTACACCCAAAAAGATTATCCATTCATCTTTACCAATGGGGTACAAGCTTCCTATGTTGAAGTGGATCTAGATACCGGTTTTGTCAAACTTTTAAAACATTGGGCGGTGGAGGATTGTGGGCGCGTTCTCAATCCCATGTTGGTAGATGAGCAAGTGCGTGGAGCGATTGTTCAAGGTATTGGCGGTGCGCTCTTTGAAGAGTGCCTCTATGATGAGAGCGGCTTACTCCGAAATGGCAGTATGGCCGACTACTTAGTGCCGATGGCGAACGAAATGCCAGACATTGAGGTGGCTCACGTTGAAACCCCAACCCAATCTTCCAAGTTAGGCGCAAAGGGTGCAGGGGAGGCTGGTACTGCTGGCGCTCCTGGCGCAGTTCA